>CAMLRV010000024.1 GCA_946482495.1 uncultured Flavobacteriia bacterium | reverse complement strand
AACAACAAAAAAAGATTTTTTAAAATTTAAATTTAATGATGGTTATTATAGGATGTTAATATGTACGATAAATTATTTTTTAAATGTTGTTTTTTAAACTTATTGATAGTTATACAAAATAATCAACAATGTTAAATTTATGTAAAGTGTTCTTTTTCAATTCTATTTATTTTTCAAATTCAATCTTATTAACAACTGTTAAAACAAAAAATTTCCGCCCTTTTGTAAAAAAGTTAATCTTAAAAAATTGTTAATAACCAAGTAAAAATGACTCATAAAAAAACAATAAGATTTCAAAACTAAATTAGGATTTTCATTTTCTCTTTTGGATTACATTTTTTAATTAAACATCCAAAAAAAACTTCTAATTTTCTTTCTTTAGTTATTAACATGTTTTGTTAATTTAAGATTACTTGATTATCAAGCGATTGCAAATTTCTATTAACAATGTAATTTTATTGTTAATTTTTTTAGGAATTCTTACATTTTTGATAATCTAATAATAATTACAAATTTACTTCTTGATACAGTGGATATTGATTATTTTTGTAAAACAATATTAACAACACAACACATAGTTATGACAATCTCAATTGGTAATGACCACGCGGGTCCAGATTATAAAAAAGCAATCGTTCAATATTTAGAAAATAATGGACATACAGTTATTAACCACGGAACAGATACATTTGATAGTGTAGATTATCCAGATTTTGGCCACGCTGTTGCTTATGATGTGGAAAGTAAAAAAGCGCATTTCGGAATTGTAATTTGTGGTTCTGGAAACGGAATTGCTATGTCGGCAAACAAACACCAAGATATTCGTGCGGCTTTATGTTGGACCAAAGAAATATCAGAATTGGCCCGTGAACACAATGATGCCAATGTGATTTCAATTCCAGCACGTTATACATCAATTCAACAAGCAGTTGATATGGTAGACACTTTTTTAAATACAGAATTTGAAGGCGGAAGACACGCTAATCGAGTAAATAAAATTGCTTGTAAATAAGTGTTAGTAACTTAGACTGATTAGAAAGTCGGAAGTTATTTAATTGATTTTTGAAATTAATCTAACTCGTATTTATAATAAATATAATCCATGAAGTTTAATTTCTAAGTGTACTAATATGTCTCATAATCACGGCCACATGCATAAAAATGAAGTGAAATCCAGCAATTTAGTGTATTCTATTTTGTTGAATTTGCTAATTACAATTGCTCAAGTGGTGGGCGGTATTGTTTCTGGAAGTTTAGCTTTAATTTCAGATGCACTTCATAATTTTTCAGATGTATTATCCTTAGTTTTCAGTTTAGTTGCGCATAAACTTTCTAGAAGAAAAGCGTCTACCGAACATACTTTCGGATACAAGCGGGCAGAAATTTTAGCCGCTTTTGTAAATGCTTCAACTTTAATTATAGTAGCTTTTATTTTAATTTATGGCGCGATCAATCGTTTCATTCATCCTGAACCTATTAAATCGACTTTAGTAATTTGGTTAGCGGTGTTGGGAATTTTTGCCAACGGTTTTTCGGTAGTTTTATTAAAAAATGATGCGGATCATAATTTAAATATGAAATCGGCTTACTTACATTTACTAACTGATATGATGGCATCTGCAGCAGTTTTAGTAGGTGGTTTATTAATGAAATTTTACGGATGGTTTTGGGTTGATAGTGTCATGACGATTTTAATTGCGACTTATTTAATTGCGGTTGGTTTCGATTTAGTAATGAAATCGACTAAAATGTTGATGCTTTTTACCCCAGAACATATTGATATCAAAGAAATTGTTTCAGAAGTTACCAAAATAGTTAGCGGCGGAAAACTACACCATATCCACGTTTGGTATTTAAACGAAGAAGAAATCCATTTAGAAGCACATTTAGATTGTCCAGAAAATTTCAACTTAACACAATTTGACGAAATTTTATGCAAAATTGAAGCCATGTTATTAGAAAAGTATGGAATCAATCATACTAATATACAACCAGAGTTTAATAAAATAGAAGCTTCTAAAGACTATATAGTTCAGGATTAAACCATCGACATTTACAATTTTTTTCGAATGACTTTATATTATTGCTAAAAAGAAAGTTAAAAAATTTTATGGATTAGTTATGAGTAACTTATTTCCAAGATAAATTTATTATGCACGCATATAATAAAAGATATTTGTGTTCTCAATAAAACAACAACACAATCATTATGGAAATTAAAACAATCACGAAGCTTTTAGTAGCAAATCGTGGTGAAATTGCTATTCGTGTACTTCGAGCAGCATCAGAACTTAAAATTAATACTGTAGCTATTTTTACTTATGAAGATCGTTATTCTTTACACCGGTACAAAGCCGATCAAAGTTTTCAAATTGGAGACGACTCAGAATCCTTAAAACCTTATCTTGACATTGAAGGAATAATTAAAGTTGCCAAAGAAAATCAAGTAGACGCCATTCATCCGGGATATGGATTTTTATCAGAAAATGTTGATTTTGTTAGAAGATGTCAAGAAGAGAACATTATTTTCGTAGGACCTAGAGCAGAAGTAATGATGCAATTAGGCGATAAAGTTGCCGCAAAAAAAGTGGCACTAGCCATTGATGTTCCGCTTATTAAAGATTCCAAAATTAATTTAGAAACCGTTGAAGATGCCTTATCTCAAGCCAATGAAATTGGTTTTCCAATTATGCTAAAAGCTGCTGCTGGCGGTGGCGGAAGAGGAATGCGTGTGGTTCAGAATGAAGAACAAATGAAAATGGCTTTTTTCAACGCTAAAAACGAAGCCTTAAAAGCCTTTGGAAATGATACTGTTTTTATTGAAAAATTTATCGACAATCCAAAACATATTGAAGTTCAGATTTTAGGAGATAATTATGGTAATGTTGTGCATTTATACGAAAGAGATTG
The DNA here is from genome assembly GCA_946482495.1 of uncultured Flavobacteriia bacterium. The sequence continues at coordinate 13,536 of CAMLRV010000024.1, read as the reverse complement.
TTCTGTTCAAAGACGTTTTCAAAAAGTAATCGAAATTGCACCCTCTATTTTAAAAAAAGAAACAAAAGATAAATTGTACCAATATGCAATTAACATTGCGAAATATGTCAATTATAATAATGCCGGAACGGTTGAGTTTTTAGTCGATAAAGAAGAGAATATTTATTTTATTGAGGTCAATCCTAGAATTCAAGTTGAACATACTATTACGGAAGAAATTACAGGTATCGATTTGGTTCGTTCTCAGATTATTATCGCAGCCGGACATCCGTTAACACACAATCAGATATTTATTCACAAACAAGAAGATATCCAATGTAACGGGTGGGCTATTCAATGTAGAATTACCACTGAAGATCCGGAAAACGATTTCAAACCAGACCATGGAACCATTATTGCCTACAGAAACGCAGGAGGTTACGGAATTCGTTTAGATGAAGGTAGTTGCTATTCTGGTGTAACTATCTCGCCATTTTTCGATTCGATGTTGGTAAAAGTATCTTCAAGTGGAAGAACTTTGAAAGGCGCTTCTGATCGATTAAAAAGAACCTTACAAGAATTTAAAATTAGAGGAGTAAAAACTAATATTCCGTTTTTAATTAATGTGATGGAAAATGACATTTTTAGAAGCGGGGAAACCACTGTAAATTTTATTCCTAATAATCCACATTTATTAGTTCCGAAATACGAATACTCTAAAGATAGAGGAACAAAATTGTTGAAATATTTGGCGGAATTAAAAGTAAACGGACATCCAGATGTGAAAGCGTATGATGCGGATAAAGTTTTTAGAAAAGCAATTGTACCTTCAGAAACTTCAATTGAATATCCAAAAGGAACGAAAGATTTACTTAATGAATTGGGAAGAGAAAAGTTTATCGAGTACATCAAAAATGAAAAGAAAATATTTTATACTGATACCACACTTCGTGATGCACATCAGTCGCTTTTTGCTACACGTTTGCGTAATCATGATATGTTAAAAGTGGTGGAAGGAATGGCTAAAAACCTACCAGAATTATTTTCATTAGAAGTTTGGGGAGGAGCCACTTTTGACGTGACCATGCGTTTTCTTCACGAAGACCCTTGGGAGCGTTTGCGCATGATTCGAAAAGCAGCACCAAATGTATTACTACAAATGCTTTTTAGAGGAAGTAATGCTGTTGGTTATGCCGCATATCCAGATAATGTTTTAGAACAATTTATTATCAAAAGTGCCGAAAATGGAATTGATGTTTTTAGAATATTTGATTCTTTAAACTGGATAGAAGGTATGAGACACAGCATCAAAATTGTTCGTGAAAAAACAAACGCTATTGCCGAAGCTTGTATTTGTTATACGGGAGATATTTTAAATCCCAACAGACAAAAATTCAACCTGCAATATTATGTTGATTTAGCGAAAGAATTGGAAGCTGCAGGAGCTCATATGATTGCGATTAAAGACATGGCAGGATTATTAAAACCATATGCAGCTGAGGTTTTGATAAAAGAGTTGAAGAAAAATATTTCGATTCCAATTCACTTACACACGCACGATACATCTTCAATTCAATCTACAACTTATGTAAAAGCAATTGAAGCAGGAGTAGACGTAGTAGATGTGGTTTTGGCTTCAATGAGCGGATTAACTTCTCAACCAAATTTCAATTCATTAGTGGCCGCGCTTCAAGGAACAGAAAGAGAAAACCCAATTGATTTGAAAAAATTAAATGAGTATTCTAATTATTTTGAAGTAGTTCGTGAATATTATTATCCTTTTGAAAGCGAACTCAAAGCAGGAACTGCAGAAGTGTACGATCACGAAATTCCTGGCGGGCAATATTCTAATCTTTTACCACAAGCTCGTGGTTTAGGTTTAGAAGAAAAGTTTGAAACGATAAAGGAAAATTATGTGGTAGTGAATGAATTATTTGGAGACATTGTAAAAGTAACACCATCTTCTAAAGTGGTGGGCGATATGGCTTTATTTATGACTTCTAATAATTTAACCGCTCAAGATGTATTGGAAAAAGGAGATACGTTAGCTTTTCCCGAATCGGTAAAACAATTGTTTAGAGGTGATTTAGGTCAACCTTTTGGTGGTTTTCCTCAAACACTTCAAAATATGGTGTTGAAAAACGAAAAACCATATACTGAAAAACCAAATACACATATTCAGCCAATTGATTTTGATGCAGAATTAAAGAAGTTTCACGAAAAATTTGACAACAAACTAACTATAGAAGATTTGTTGTCATACATAATGTTTCCAAAGGTTTTTGAAGATTTTTATGGGTTTAGAAAATACTTTGGATTGGTAGAAAAATTACCAACGCCGAGTTTTTACTATCCAATGAAACCTAATGAAGAGATTATTGTAAATATCGATTCTGGTAAAGACATTATAGTCAAGTTTAGATATATGGGAGAACCAAATGAGGACGGATTCCGAGAAGTTTTCTTCCAAATTAATGGTCAAACTCGAAATATTGTAGTTAAAGATAAAGCTGTAAAATCAGTAAAATCGGCTCATGTAAAAATTGCTGGACCAAATGATGTTGGCGCACCTTTACAAGGAAGTTTACTTAAAATTTTAGTCAAAGAAGGTGAAGAAATTGAAAAAGATACACCTTTATTTATCATTGAAGCCATGAAAATGGAAACAACTGTTTGTACAACAAAAAAAGGTGTGGTTTCTAAAATTCTATTGAAAGAAAAATCATTAGTAGAACAAGACGATTGTATTATTCAATTGCAATAATTTACAAATAAGTAAGAATAAAAAAGCTGTTTCAATTTTAGAAACAGCTTTTTTCTTTACATTTATACCATCAGAATAAGAGAATTTGTGTTTTATGGATAAGAATGCACCCATTTTTAAAAAACTATATTATCCCATCAATGACATTTTATACGGTTATCTTGAAAAATATAAAAGATTAACCAAAACAAATGTTTTTTATGATGATTTGTTGCGTTTTCAAGGTTCGGTTGTGGTGTATGATAAAGATGGTGAAGATACACTTTGGGTGAGAACTTATTATAACGAATATGAAACGGAAGAAATAAACAATAGTTTAAAAAGAATTTACACACTATTGCATTCTGATGGTGATGAACGTAATATACAATACTTAAATGTTGATCATATTGATTTTTGCACTTTTGGAAACTCGAAACCCTTTCGAATCAAAATTCGAAACATTCTGAATGATAATTACACGCATTTTTACATTAAAAAAGCCGACGCTTCGCGAATATTTGGTTTAGAACTGGAAGATATTTTATCACCGAATCGAATTAACTATTTGGTTTTTAAAGACACACTTATTGAAGAACATATTGTAGGAATTCCAGGCGATGTTTTTTTAGAAAAACACCTTAAAAATTGTACTGAATCGGAAAAAGCACAAATTGCCAAAGAATTTGTGAAGTTTAATGAAAGATGTATGATTGGACTTCTTGGCGATATGCGTTCTTATAATTTTGTAGTTATTCCTATTTATGATTATGACCATATAGTATTTAAAATTCGCGCCATCGATTTCGACCAACAATGCTATGAAGGCAATTTTAAATTATACAAACCACATCTATTTAAGGAAAATTTTCCTTTTTATCAGTTGGTGAATAGTAAATTAAAACAAAATTCCATTGAACAATATCAAAATGAAGAACGTTCCATTTTAGTAAAACGATTGGTAGGTTCAGAAGAACGTTTAAAAGATTTATTAACCGCTATGAAATCAATGGAATTATCACCAAAAGAAAAATTAGAACAACTTAAAATTGACACCTATAAATTCACTTTGGATGTAAACTTTAAAAAAGCAAAATCAATGGGTGAAATTATTGAAGCTGCTATAAATTTTATGAAAAGGAATTATAAAAGCGATAATCAATAATTACACCACTGGTAATTGCAATTTCTTTCTTATCGAATAAATTCTAATTGCAGCCGTAACCAATACACAAACAATCATACTGACTTCCGTATTAATATTAAAATATTTCATGGCTAAATACAAACCGCCACCAAGTAAACAAGCGGTTGCATATAATTCGCCAGGTTTTAATAAATTCGGAACCTCATTACATAAAATATCGGCAATTAAACCACCAAAAGTGGCGGTAATTACACCCATAATTAACGCATAGCCTTCACCAATTCCGGCCTGAAGGGCAATTTGTAAACCTACAATTGTAAAAAATCCAATTCCGAAAGCGTCGGTCCAAAAAATAACTTTTCGAATTAATTTAAAATCTAATTTAAAGAAGAATGTTAAAATTGTAGCGACTAATACAATGATAATCGCAAAATTATCATTTACCCAACTTACTGGTCGAATTCCTATTAATACATCACGAGTAGTTCCGCCACCATACGCCATTACAAAAGATAAAATTACAGCACCCAGTAAGTCGAATTGTTTGGTTCTGGCTTTTAAAACGCCAGTCACCGCAAAAACGAAAATCCCTAAATAACTTAGTACTTGTAAAATAGTCACAATGAAAAATAAATGTGGTTAATAACTACACAAAAATAGGTAATATTTCAATGAAAAAAGGACTAAATATTATCTCAACAAAAAATAAATTCCAATAACATTTAGAGTAAAAATCATTATAAATCGCCACATAAATGCTGTTTTTGAAATTTTATGTTTGAAAACTAAAATGGCAAACAGACCACCAACTGCGCCACCAATGGTTGAAACGGTAAAAAGTTCTTTTTCAGGAATTCTTCTTTTATTTTTTATAGCTAAAAATTTATCGAAACCAAAAAGTATAAAACTTATGGAATTAATAGATAAAAGATAAAGTAAAAAGACTTTCATTAATGATTTAATTATTCGTACAAAGATAGTATTTTAGCAACTTTATTTATCCAAAATGACAACAATTCAATTCATACAAAATCAAACCAACATTGCTATAAAAAGCATTGAAGCTACTATTCAATTATTAAACGAAGATTGTACGATTCCGTTTATTTCTCGTTACCGAAAAGACCAAACTGGGAATTTAGATGAAACACAAATTGAGCAAATTGCGAAATTGAAAAAACAGTTTGAAGAAATTATCAAACGTAAAGAAAGCATCTTAAAATCAATTGAAGAACAAAAGGCACTTACGCCTGAATTGAAACAAAAAATTGAGAATTCATTCGATTTACAAGAATTGGAAGATTTTTATTTACCGTATAAAAAGAAAAAGAAAACTAAGGCCGATACCGCTCGTGAAAATGGATTAGAGCCTTTGGCGAAAATTATCATGAGTCAACGAAATGATGATATCGACTATTTAGCTTCACAATATTTAAATGATAAAGTTGCCAATGAAGACGAAGCGTTACAAGGCGCTCGCGACATCATTGCCGAATGGATTAACGAAAATATTTTTATTCGAAAATCGTTACGAAGAACGTTTCAGCGTAAAGCGGAAGTCACTACTAAGGTCGTAAAAACCAAAAAAGACGACGACCCGAGCCCAGCAGGCGAACTGGCGAAGCAAGCCGCTCAAAAATTTTCTCAATATTTTGATTGGTCAGAAAACTTAACGAAAGCGCCATCTCACCGATTACTAGCCATGTTAAGAGCCGAAGCAGAAGGATTTATCAAACTAAATGTAGGTTTAAATGACGATGATAAAGAGGAAGTAATTCGTTTTATGGAAGACAACTTAGTGAAATCTAATAATGAAAGTGGCGAACAAGTTGAAAAAGCAATTAAAGACAGTTACAAACGTTTGTTAGAGCCAGCCATTTCAAATGAAACCTTACAAGAAGCGAAAACCAAAGCCGATATTAAAGCAATTGATGTGTTTGCAGAAAATTTACGTCAATTATTATTGGCGCCACCTTTGGGTGAAAAACGAATTTTAGCGATTGACCCAGGTTATAAAAGTGGTTGTAAATTGGTTTGTTTGGATGAAAAAGGTGATTTATTAAACAACGAAACGGTGTATCCACACGCGCCACAAAATGACAGCGCGATGGCGATGAAAAAAGTCCGTTCGATGGTAAATGCCTACAATATTGAAGCCATTTCTATTGGAAACGGTACCGCTTCTCGTGAAACGGAATTTTTCATTAAAAAAATTGCGTTTGATAAACCCGTTCAGGTATTTGTAGTTTCGGAAGCTGGAGCGTCTGTGTATTCGGCGAGTAAAATTGCGCGTGATGAATTTCCAAATTACGATGTTACGGTTCGCGGTTCGGTTTCAATTGGAAGAAGACTTTCCGATCCGTTAGCAGAATTGGTAAAAATCGATCCAAAATCAATCGGAGTTGGTCAATACCAACATGATGTGGATCAAACCAAACTAAAAGAACAATTAGATACAGTGGTCATGAGTTGTGTAAATTCGGTTGGAATTAACGTGAATACAGCTAGTAAATCATTGCTAAGTTATGTTTCGGGAATTGGAGAAAAAATGGCGGAAAATATTGTTGCATATCGTTCTGAAAATGGTCCGTTTGAAGACAGAAAACAACTTAAAAAAGTACCACGTTTAGGCGATAAAGCCTACCAACAAGCCGCAGCTTTTATCCGAATTAAAGATGGAAAAAATCCATTAGATAATTCTGCAGTTCACCCAGAAGCGTATGCAATTGTGGAAAAAATGGCGAAAGATTTAGGCATCAAAACCCATGAATTAATTGCCAATAAAGAGAAAATTACTCAAATTACTCCTGAAAAATATAGCACACCAGAAATCGGAATTTTAACCTTAAAAGACATTCTGAAAGAATTAGAAAAACCAGGATTGGATCCAAGAAAAGCGGCAAAAATTTTCGAGTTTGATCCAAATGTTCGCTCAATAAATGATTTAAAAACAGGCATGATTTTGCCAGGAATTGTGAATAATATTACGGCTTTCGGTTGTTTTGTAGATTTAGGAATCAAAGAAAGTGGTTTGGTACATATTTCGCAACTAAAAGCCGGATTCGTGGCAGATGTGAACGAAGTCGTAAAACTACATCAACACGTTCAAGTAAAAGTTGTTGAGGTAGACGAAGCGAGAAAACGTATTCAGTTAACGATGATTGTATAAATAGAAAATCCCAAACTCTAATTTAGAATTTGGGATTTTTTATGATTAAAGAAGTTTACTCTTTGATAAACTTCTTGGTGAATTCTCCTTCTTCTGTTGTAACTTTAATGCTATATAAACCCGAGGATAAATTACTTACATCTATAGAAGTTTCAATATTTTTATTTTCATAAACTAATTTACCTTCAATATTATATATATTTATTGTTTTAATATTACTTTTTAAGTTGTTAATATTTAAGATATTTTGTGTCGGATTTGGCCATATAGAAACCTCATTTTGATTTACAAAATTTTCGTTGTTTAAAACAGAATCTCCATACAAAGTAAGTAAGCAAGAAGAACTAACACTATTATTGTAATATGAAAAAATACCTCCAAGTGTTATTCTCATATCTGGATGCGTAAAAATAGAATAAACTCTACTTCCGTTAAACCCAGTTGTATTAAAAGAAGTGTCTTTCGTTCCATCATTATTTAAACGGGTTATAAAATTTTCTGGTAATCCTTTATAAATTACAAAATCTCCGCCCACAATAATCTTCCCATCAGGCTGAATATGAATACAATAAACACTACTATTAAATCCAGTACCATTATTAAATAAATTTGTATTTATTATTCCGTCTGAATTTAAACGAGCAATTCTATTTTGAACATACATATTATATGAAGTAAAATCACCACCTACAATAATTTGTCCATTAGTTTGTAATGCAATTGTACGAACATGATCATTAAACCCTGTTCCAATATTAAAAGAAGAATCTTTTGTTCCGTCTGTATTTAAACGAATAATTCTGTTTTCAACAATTCCTTTATAAGTGGTGAAAGCGCCCCCAACAAGAATTTTTCCATCTGGCTGAAGAACAATTGAAAGAACATCGTTATTAAACCCAGTTCCGGTGTCAAATGAAGTGTCTTTCGTTCCATCAGAATTTAATCTAATAATTTTATTTTCGGCTATTCCTTTATAAGAAGCAAAATTACCACCAACAAGAATTTTTCCATTAGGTTGAACGACTATACTATACACTGGCCAATTAAACCCAGTTCCTATATCAAATGTGGTGTCTTTCGTACCATTTGGATTTAAACGAATAAGTCTATTTTCAGTAATTCCGTTATATGAAGTAAGCCAACCTCCAACAAGAATTTTCCCATCAGATTGAAGCGCAATTGCATTAACCTGTGAATTAAATCCCGTTCCAGTGTTAAAAGAAGTGTCTTTTGTACCATCAGGATTTAAACGAATAAGACTATTTTCCGTTATTCCTTTATATATTGAAAATTCACCTCCTACAAGAATTTTTCCATCAGGTTGATATGCTGTGGCATAAACACTTGGATTAAATCCATCTCCATTAAAAAATGAAGGAATTCTAGTTCCATCAGAATTTAAATAAACAATTCTATTTTCAGTTACTCCTTTATAAGAAACAAATGTACCACCAACAGCCATTTTTCCATCAGGTTGGAGTGCAATTGACAAAACACTACTGCTAAATCCAGTTCCTATATTAAAAGAAGTGTCTTTAGTTCCATCAGATTCTAAACGAACAATTCTTTTTTCTGTTGTGCCATTATATAAATTAAAATTACCACCAACTATTAATTTTCCATCAGGTTGTTCAACCATAGTGTAAACATCTCCATCAAATCCAGTTCCTAAGTTAAAAGAGGTATCTTTAGTTCCATCATAATTTAAACAAATCATTCTTCTCTCAAGATTTCCTTGATAATTTATAAAATTACCACCAACTAAAATTCTTTGATCAGACTTAATAAATATTGAATATACATCACTATTAAATCCTGTTCCAGCATTAAAAAAAGTATCTTTTGTGCCGTCACTATTTAAACAAATAATTTTATATTCAAATACACCATTAAAAATAAAAAAATTACCCCCAACTAGAATTTTTCCATTTGGAAGTGTTGCAGTAGTTCTAACAACAGAATTAAATCCCGTTCCAATATTAAATGAAGTGTCTTTGGTTCCGTCTGGATTTAAACGGATAATTCTGTTTTGACCAATTCCTTGATAAACTGTAAAATCACCACTTACAATAATTTTTCCATTTGGCTGTAATGATATTGAATTAACTGTACTATTAAATCCAGTACCAACATTAAAAGAAGTATCTTTAGTTCCATCTGGATTTAAACGAATAATTTTATTTTCAGTTATTCCTTTATAAGTGGTAAAATTACCACCAACAAGAATTTTTCCATCTGGTTGTATTACTACTGAAAAAATAGTATTATTAAACCCAACTCCAGTATCAAAAGAAGTATCTTTTGTTCCGTTAGTATCTAAACGAATAATATTTTTTTCAGGAAACCCCTTGTATAAATTAAAATTACCTCCGAGAATCATTTTTCCATCCGACTGAAGAGCTACTGAATTAATAGTCCCGTTAACACCAGGATAGTAACCAAATGTTTGTACAACATCCGCTGCATTTTGTGAAAAAGAGATAAAATTTATAGAAATTAAAAAGAAGAATATATAAAATCGTTTCATGTGAATTTTTTTACAAATGTAAAATAAATTTAAACAAACTGAACATTCTAAAAATTCAAGTAAAAGTTGGTGAGGTAGACGAAGCGAGAAAGCACATTCAGTTAACGATGATTGTATAAATAGAAAATCCCAAACTCTAATTTAGAATTTGGGATTTTTTTTGATTAAAGAAGTTTACTCTTTGATAAACTTCTTGGTGAATTCTCCATCCTCGGTTGTAACTTTTATAAAGTATAAACCAGATGATAAATTACTTACATCAATGGAATTTTTTGAAGTATTAGCATATAATTTACCTTGTAAGTCATAAATTTTTATATTTGAAATTAATGAGTTATTTGACACATCTACATTTATGATTTCTTTTGCTGGATTTGGCCAAATTGCAACTGGATTAAATTTTGTGAAGTCAGTGTTTGATAAAGGATTACTTCCGTTTAAAGCAACTAAAAATGAAGAATCCATTAGGTTTCTATAAGAAGTGAAATTACCGCCCACAAGGATTGATCCATTATTTAGCGAAGAAATGCAATTAACTGAATTATTAAAACCAATTCCTGCATCAAAAAAAGTGTCTTTATTTCCGTCAGAAAGTAATCTAATTATATTTTTTTCAGCTAATCCTTTGTAATTATTAAAAGTACCTGCAACAACTATTTTGCCGTCATTTTGTACAATTATAGATTTCACATATTCACTATAAGATAAATTAAACCCTGTACCTGTGTTAAAAGAAGTATCTCTTGATCCATCTGGATTCAAACGAACAATTTTTTTATCTAAAACATTGTTTAAATATCCAAAATTACCATAAACAAAAATCTTTCCATCAGGTTGTAAAGCAAATCCAAAAACAGATTCATTAAATCCTGCATTAATATTAAAAGAAGTATCTTTTGTACCGTCACTATTTAAGCGAATAGCTCTATTTTCTTGGAATCCATTAAAAGCTGTAAAAGCACCACCAATTAAGATTTTTCCATCATTTTGAAGGGTTATCGCATGAATGGAATTATCAAAGCCAGTTCCGGGATTAAATGAAGTATCTTTTGTACCATCAGTATTTAAACGAATAATTTTGCTTTGTAATACTCCTTTGTATAAGTTGAAATCACCACCTACAAGAATTTTTCCATCGCTTTGAATAGTAATAGTATTTACAAAATTATTAAAACCTACACCTGTATTAAAACTAGTATCTTTAGATCCATTCGTATTTAAACGAATGATGTAATTTTCTGTGCCGCCATTAAATGTGGTAAATTCACCTCCAACGATGATTTTACCGTCATTTTGTATGGCAATACAACGCACATTATTATTAAATCCAGTTCCAGTATTAAATCCAGTATCTTTAGTTCCGTCTGTATTTAAACGAATGATTTTTTTCTCTGGAATTCCTTTGTAATTAGTAATTGCACCTGCCACAATAATTTTCCCATCAGCTTGTTGAGAAGTTGCGCTTACAAAAGAATCAAATCCGGCACCTGTATTAAAATTATGATTTTTTGCACCAGTAGTAGTAAGACCTAAAATTCTATTTTCAAGTAATCCATCATAGGAAATAAAATGTCCTCCAACAATTATATTTCCATCATTCTGAATAGAAAGACTGCTTACAGAATTGTTAAAACCTCCTTGTGTATTAAGAGAAGTATCTAATGTACCGTTGGTATTTAAACGAGCTATACTGTTATTAGCAGGAATGTTGTTGTATGATGTGAATTGTCCTCCAATTAGTATTTTCCCATCAGATTGTATTACAATTGAATTTACAGTACTATTAGGGCCAGTACCAGTTATAAAACCTGTATCTTTAGTACCATCTGTATTTAAACGAATAAGACAATTTTGAGGGACACCATTATAGTTATAAAAATTACCTCCTACAAGAATTTTTCCATCATTTTGTATTGCGACACTTCCTGAAGGAATAGATGTTGCTCCAGAAACATTATTAAAACCAACTCCTCCTAAATTAAAAGTATTATCTTTAGAGCCATCTGTATTTAAACGCACAATTTGTCTTGCAACTTCTCCATTAAAACCCGAGAATTCACCGTAAACAATTATTTTTCCATCATTTTGAATTGCTATTGAATTTACTTTATAATTCCCAAAACCTGTTCCTATATAAAATCCAGTATCAATAATTCCGTTTGGGTTTAAACGAACAAGTCTGTTTTGGGTTATTCCTTTATAAGTAGTAAAAAGCCCTCCCACTAGAATTTTCCCATCAGGTTGTACCACAATTGAATATACATTATAATCAAAACCTGATCCAATATTAAAACTTGTGTCTATTGACCCATCTGGATTTAATCTAATAATACTTCCTTGAAATGGACCCCCTAAAAGAATTTTTCCATCGTTTTGAATAGCTATTGTAAATATAACTCCAGTAAACCCACTATCTAGATTAAAAGTAGAATCAATTGAACCATCTGTATTTAAACGGGTTAATCGTAATTTTGCAACCCCTCGATAGGTTAAATAATTTCCCCCAACAAGTATTTTCCCATCACTTTGAATTGCTGTAGCATACACTGATCCATCAAACCCAGGTACAGATCCAAAATTTTGTGATACATCAGCGGAGTTTTGTGCGTTTCCAAAAATTGTAAATACAAGTAGAAATATTAATAGTGATTTTTTCATTGTGAATTTATTTGAGGATAATAAATTACAAATATAAGTAAATACTTATACCACAAGTGGCTTATAATGTTAATATTGTAGTAAAAAATGCGTTGTGGTTGACGAAGCAAGAAAGCGCATTCAGTTAACGATGATTGTATAAATATAAAATCCCAAACACTAATTTAGAATTTGGGATTTTTTATGATTTATGATTTAAAAACAGCTAAATAATCGTTTAGTTTTGAACAACAAAAAACGAAGAGTAACTCTCATTGTTGGCACTTTGCATAACATTGTTTCCATTAATATTTAAACAAGTGTATCCTGAATTCACAGCATCATATCCAAAGGAATTTAATATATAGGTATTATTATTAAGAATTTTAAAACTTTGTAACACGCTAGTAACAGAAGACGACCCATCATAAAAAAGAACGCCATTTTTAAATATTTTTTTACCAGTTCTATAGTATTTATTATTAAACTCATCAAAATCAATTTCAATATAATTAGTAAAATTACTTGGAATTAATTCTAAGGTGTTATTAGTTATGTTTTTACAATAGTAATTACCAGAAGCTCTACCAGTGATATAAACATCATTATTATTTTTATTAACAGAAATCCCATATAAATCAATTCCTAAAAGTTCGTTATATACACCATTTACATAATATCCTTGATCAGAAAAATTCATATTACCCGCTCCAAGCGCATAAACATCATTGTTTACAATTTCGATTCTTGATTGTGAATAATTTGTTGTTGGATAATTCGCAATAACACTCTTCATGTTGTTTTTCCAATAAACTAAACTTGAGGGGTTATTGCTATTAAAAGGTTTTGGATATGTAAATCCTACAAAATAAACATCATTGCCAATAACATTCATATCTGTAATATTAACAGAATAAGTAACAGTTGCTAATTGATTCGTTAAATTAGTTAATACTCCATTTTTCCAAAACAATCTTTTGTATACATTAGCTACATAGCCATATCCAAAAACATAAACATCTCCATTTGATTCAATTATTTTTTCTGCATAACTTTCAGATAGTGTACCAGAATTTAGTTGTATTAATTGATTGTTTTTCCAATAACAAGCAAAACCATCTTTGCTTCCAGCAATGTAAAAAACAGATGGATTTATGGGTGATGAGTTTACTATATTGCTAGTTGTATTGTCTGGAGTGCAAGAGTTTAAAGCTATTAATAAGCTTAAAACAAAAATTTTTAAAACACTTTTTTTCATAATTTCATATTTAAAGATTTATTTATTAGTGTAGAATTATTAAAAAGGTTGCCTCAAAAAACCCAAAACCTAAAAA
>CAMLRV010000023.1 GCA_946482495.1 uncultured Flavobacteriia bacterium | reverse complement strand
TAGAAATTAAACAATATGAAAGCATACGTTTTTCCTGGACAAGGCGCACAATTTACCGGAATGGGTAAAGATTTATATGAAACTTCAGCAGTAGCTAAAGAAATGTTTGAAAAAGCAAATGAAATCTTAGGTTTCCGTATTACAGATATTATGTTTGAAGGAACAGCTGAGGAATTAAAAGAAACAAAAGTTACACAGCCAGCGGTTTTTTTACATTCTGTTATTTTAGCTAAAACTTTAGATAACTTTAAACCAGAAATGGTAGCCGGACATTCATTAGGTGAATTTTCTGCATTAGTAGCTAATGGAGCTTTATCTTTTGAAGATGGTTTAAAATTAGTTTCACAACGTGCTTTAGCCATGCAAAAAGCGTGTGAAATTACACCTTCAACTATGGCTGCGGTTTTAAATTTAGATGACAAAATTGTAGAAGATATTTGTGCTTCAATTGACGGAATAGTAGTGGCGGCAAATTATAACTGTCCAGGACAATTAGTAATTTCTGGAGAATACAAAGCGGTGGAACTTGCTTGTGAAAAAATGAAAGAAGCAGGTGCAAAACGTGCTTTAATTTTACCAGTTGGTGGTGCTTTTCATTCACCAATGATGGAACCAGCTCGTGAAGAATTAGCAGCAGCAATTGAAGCTACCACTTTTTCGCAACCAATTTGCCCAGTATATCAAAACGTACCTGCAAGTGCGGTTTCTGATGCGAATGAGATTAAGAAAAACTTAATTATTCAATTAACGGCTCCAGTAAAATGGACACAATCTGTCAACCAAATGATTGCCGATGGTGCTACAAGTTTTACAGAAGTGGGACCAGGAAAAGTATTAGTTGGTTTAGTAAATAAAATCAACAAAGAAGTAGAAACTATTTCGGCGTAAATGAAAGATTTAATTTCTGTTTTTCAAAAAATCAATGATGTAAAAGTCATTTGTCCAGAAATTGAGTATTCTGAATATGTACCTTTAAATTTATCGGTAACCAATACTGATTTGCAAAATTATAAATTAGAAACCGCTCAAGATTACGAAGTTTTTATTCAAAATAAGTTAGATACGAATCACGGAAAAATCATGTTTGGTGGTTATATAGAAAAACGAAATTTGTACCAAAGAAGTACCGTTTTTAAAAATTCTGATTCTGATGAAAGAAACATTCATATAGGTTTAGATTTATGGATTAACGAGCAAGCCCCAATTTACGCTGCGTTAGATGGAAAAATTCATAGTTTTAAAAACAATACTGCTTTAGGTGATTATGGTCCAACGATTATTTTAGAACATCAAATTGATGATTTTAAATTTCATACGTTGTATGGACATTTAAGTGAAGCAAGTTTAGTTGGAAAAAAAATTGGCGATTTTATTCAAAAAGGAACGCAAATTGCTACTTTAGGATTGCCACCAATTAATGGTGATTATGCACCGCATTTACATTTTCAAATTATTATTGATATGGAAGGTAATTTTGGAGATTATCCGGGAGTTTGTAGCGAAAAAAGACTTTTGTTTTATAAAGAAAATTGCCCAGATCCGAACTGGTTGTTGAAGATTAAAAACATATAAAAAACAATAAATTTTTTTAAGATGAAAAAAATACTTTTTACAATTTTAGTAGTAACTACGATGATTTCTTGTAAAGAAGAAACTCGTGCAAAAGTAAAAGATGCCAGTAAAGCTGTTGGTGCTGAAGTAAAAGTTGCAGCTCAAAAAACAAAAGCTAAAGTCGGTAAATATATTGATACAGCTAAAGTGAAACAGAAAGCAAATAAAATTATTGTTAAAGGTGCTGAAGCGATTGAAAAAGGTGCTAAAAAAGTAAAAGAATCTGCAAATAAATAATTTAGTTTAAAAAGAAATCTCGTCCTGTTAACAAGACGAGATTTCAAATAAAAAAATAACTACAACAATTATAATAACTTTAAAAACTATAAGTTATTTTTCCTTTAATGAAAAAAGGAGTTCCCGGAGTGAAATGAATTTCTTCTACAGGTTGTGTTTCATTTTGTAATTGTGATTCGGTGGCAAATTGGGTTTCGTTCCATTTCGTATTGAAAATATTTTCAATCACAATGCCATAATTTATTTTTTTGTGTTGATAATTCATATTAAAATCGGAAATAAAATAGCCTTTTGCAACAATTGAATTGTCCTCATTTGCAGGTCTTGATTTTAAATATCTGTAATTAAAGCTTGACGAAAATCCTTTATAATTCGTAATGCTAATTCCGCCAGTTGACGTTAAATCTGGAGCCAACGGAATGTAATTTTGTCCATCAGGTTCATCCGTACTTCTAGCATAAGTGTAATTAATATCAGAATTTAAATTGATGAATTTAGATAATTGATATCTAAATCCAAAATCGATTCCCATTCTTTTGGTTTTTCCACTTGGTTCTACGATTCCCGCATCACCAACATAAACAAATTCTTGATCTAGTTGCAAAACCCATAACGCACTGTTTATAATTAAATTATTTAAAGGTTTGAAAATTGTTCCTAAATCGGCTCCAGCTGAAGTGGGTAATGTTTTTTTATCGGTTTGAGAAGTTATAACTCGAGTGTCATTCGAATGAAATCCTAAACCAGATTTTAAGAAATATTGTACTTTTTGATTCGGTGCAAAAATGAAATTTAATTTTGGTGAAATTTTGACCTTTTCTTCATTATCGATTTTAAAGGTTGGTGTCAATTTATCTAAATAAGAAAACTGAAAATAATCAAATCGAACAGCAGAATTAATGGTAAAATGGCCTAATTCAATATTTGTATTGATATAACTAAAATAATTTTTCTGATTGATATTTCCTAATTTCAACTGATTGAGAGTTGTTGTTCTGTTTTTGGTGTTTGATAATTCGCTGTCTTTTGTTTCGTCTGCTCTTAATCCAAATCCAACTTGATAAGTACTTTTAGAGTTAACTATTTTCTTGTTGAATTCTCCATTAATGCCATAAATCGTTCGGTTTTCTTTTTGTTTAATTTGATCGCCATCAATCGGATTTTCTAAAAAGAAAGTAAAATTCGAATACAATTCGAATTGGTAGTTGGTGTAAAAGGTATTTCCTTTAAAATATAGGTTTTCAGAAATGGGTTTATAGTATTCTAAATTCAAATTACTTCTTGAAGTTTTTCCACCTTCGGTATCATCAACTGCTCCAAATCTTGAAATTATTCCTGCATCTACTAAGCGTTGCGGAATTTGTCCTGAAGCCGTCCATTCGCTTGAAAAATGGGTTGCCGCTACAGAAAATTTGCTTTCATCTTCTAAAATATTGGTAAACTTCCCGAATAAATTTAATCTTCTAAAATTCTGACTCGAAACTAACGGACCATCAAAAGTTAAATATTCACTCGCAATAAATGCATTTTGTTTATTGTTTTTTGGTAATAAATTAAACATTCCAAGTGTTCTAATTGTGCCGAATTTGCCGACTTCCAAACTGATAGTATTGTGGTCAATTTTTTCTTTTGTTTTGAACGCCACATAACCAGCTGTTGCGAAATCGCCTTTATTGGCATAATAACTTCCTTTTCCAAAATCTATTTTATCTATGGTTTCTGGAATTACAAAATGTAAATCGGCATAACCTTGTCCGTGTGCGTGTGAAACCATATTTACAGGCATTCCATCTACAGAAATGGCAATATCTGTTCCGTGATCGATATCAAAACCACGTAAAAATATTTGTTCTGCCTTTCCGCCACCTGCATGTTGCCCGATAAATAAACCAGGAACTTTTCGTAAAATTTCTTGTGAAGAATTTACAGGTGAATTTTGTAAATCGAGTTTCATAATTTGAGAAATCGCGTTGTTTTTTTTCGAAATTATAATCTCTTCAATGTTTATAGAAGAACTCGTTAAAACAATTGTTTTTTCAGAACCATCTACTAGTTGCGTTTTCTTTTTAAAACCTAATGCAGTAATTGTTAACACATCATTATCAGAAGTTTTATCTATGATAAATTGACCATTTTCATTCGTATGTGCATGTGATTTTGTGGTTTCGTTATATACGTAAGCATTCTCAATTTTATTGCCTAATGAATCTGTAACTATACCATCTTTTTGTTGCGAAAAAACGATGGTGCTAAGTAATAAAACAACTATTTGAAATAGGTTTTTCATTATAATTTTTCAATTTTTCCTTTCATATTTGGGCCTAATTCATAAATGCTTCCAATTAAATCTTTTTTGATTGGTTTGATTTTATCAGTCATTTTATTGGCTTTGTAAATTTCTGCCAAATGATAATTTATTTCAGGTTCAAATGATTTGTTTACAATATGTTTTTCACAAATATCCAAGGCTTTTTTTGTATTTCCTAAATTATAATTTGCCCAAGCTAGTAAATCGTATGATTCTGGTGTGGGTCTGTTTTTAATTTCTTGTTGTGCAATTTCTAAAGCTTTATTAGCATCTGTTTTGTTATCAGCAAACAAAAGTGAGTTATATTTGTTATACATCACGCCATAATTTCTCTTTTTCAACATTTCAAAATATTCTTGAATGTATTTATTTTTATCTAGTTCATTTTTGTTGAATTCTGCCATTTCAGCTTTAAATAATTTGAAATCTGGCGAATTGTGTTTTTTAGCAATTATATTGATTATTCTGCTAGCTTCTTTTGTGTTTTTTTCATGAGAAAAGGCAATCCATGCAATTCCTTTTAAGGCATAATAATTATTTTCATCCTCTTTGAGCGTTTTCAAATAGTAATTGTAACTTTCTGAAATTCTTCCAGCATGACCATACATATCGCCTAAATTTGAATAAGCCCAAATTTTCAAATGTTTGTTTTCGTTTAATTCTGCCTTACTAGTAGCTTTCTCCATTAATATTATAGCTGTTGGTAAATCGCCGATATGATCATTCCATTTGGCCATTCTAATTAAATAATCAAAATCTTCTGTGTTGTAAAAATTAGATAAATTTTTTTTGGCTTCAACATAATTTCCCAATTCCATATTGACATCAAAAAGTAATTTTTGAGTTTCTTTAAATCCTTCGCCAATTTTTAAAGCTTTGTTAGCTAAAACTAAAGCTTCCCTGAAACGATGTTGGGTAATGTAGTTTTTTGCTAAAGAGCGAATTGGTCCAACTTCAGAATAATTTAAATCAGAATTTACTTTTAATAATAATTCTTCTGCTTTGTATAAATGGTTAACTTCAAAAGTGGCATCAAATAGGGATGAATAATAACTAGCAAGTTGACTTAAATAACTTGTTTGATTTGGTGCAGCATCATATTTTTTTTGCCAAAAATCAATTTCATTTTTAGCAAGTTGTACATTTTTATTTTCAGATAAATTTAAATATGCGTTATAATCTGGAGCATTCGTAATTTTTGAAGATTCGTTTTTACAACTAGATATGCTAATGGTAAAAAGTATAATTTTTAAAATATTAGATATTTTCATTGTGATGTTTTTTAGTTTAGTTTTTGTAAAAAGTAGCGTGCACAATGTATATTATGCACGCTATAAATAATTTACCAAGCAGCTGCTAAGTAGGGAAAAGAAGTTAAAAACGCTTTGTCATTTGCATTCACATGATCAGAAGTTAAATTCGCATTTGAAGTTCCAGTTGGGCCTCCAAAAATCAATAATAATTCCACATCAATAACGTCGTCTGCTAAAGCTCTTCCTGTTAAAACATTTGTTCCGTCAAAAAATGTAGTAGTTGCAGTTTTTGAAACACCTAATACATCTGTTGCTAATAAACCTGTAAATTGAGCTGCAGTTTGTCCTAATGCGTTAGTTGTATAGCCTGGATTTAAAGCCAATAATCTCGATTGAAAAACCGATTGATAATTTGCTCCCATTGCAGATGGAGTTGTTGTGTTGAAAGCATCTTTTGGAGCACCTGAAGCAATAAAAACAGTATTAATTGCAGGACGTGCCATTTGATCTTTTTGTACGTATGTTCCTGAGAAATCAGTTTGTTCTTCAGCAACTACTGTGTCATCATTATTACAACTTACGAATGTAGTAGCTGTAAGAATTGATAAAGTCAGATATTTTATAGCATTTATTTTCATTTTATTTCGTTTTAAGATTAATTATTGTTTTTGTTTTGTTTCAGCCCAAACATTAATTGAAGTGCTAGATCCTAACATTGATTTCGGAACTTCAATAACAGTAGATAATACATTTGTTCCAGCGAAAGTATCAGTTCCTGGATTGTTAAATCCTGAAGCCGTTCCACCTAAAATAGCTTGGTATTGACCTAAGTCAAAAAAGAAAGGATCGTCTCTTGGTCCTGCGAAAAATTTCATTCCACCAGATGTAGATGTTATTGCCGCACTTCCATATTGAGAAATTTCTACAGAACCTGCAGGGTTTGAAGTTTTGATTGTGCTACTTGTTCCTGTTGTTCCTGGAGCAACTGGCCCGAAAAAGTACATCTTACTTCCTCTTTTAATAGCTTGAATGACTAAGTCTTCTACATTATCACCATTGTTGTCAATGTTAATTTCTGTTAGTACATTTTCTTTAAATGTAGCCGCTCCTGTAGTTCCTGGAGTCAATAATCCTTGAGAATTTACTACAAATACTAAGTTGTTAGTGTCTGCACCTTGGAAAGCATATACATCGGTAATGTCATTTCCTGTGTTTGAAACACCTGGCGAATCGATGTGATCTGCCGCTACTAATAATAAACCTGTTATCGCTACGAACGAAAGGCTTATGTACAATTTTGATTTTTTCATTTTGTTTAAGTTTATTGATTACTCTTCTCATTTACGGAAAAAGTTTAGGATTGGTTTTAAAAAGTTTAAATTTTATTTTCTAAAACCTTTCTTTCTTTATTATCGTAAATTGTTTATTATTGAAAAACATCGTTTTTATATGGAATTTTTATCTAGTTTTGTAAGAACGATAAATTATAATTTATGAGTCAAGAAGAAGTTTTAAGCCTTATCGAGAAGAAAGATGCAAAAGCTTATACGTATTTATATAATATGTATTCGAAAAGTTTGTTTGCCGTTATTTCTAATTTAATAAAAAACAGAGAAGAAGCAGAAGATGTTTTGCAAGATGTTTTTGTGAAAATTTGGAAAAATATTGACTCCTATAATGATGAAAAAGGAAGGTTGTATACTTGGATGTTGAATATTACAAGGAATACTACTATAGATAAAATGCGTTCAAAAGGTTATAATAAGTCTTTGAAAAACCAAGAATTAGATAATTTCGTAAGTATTATTGATACTGAAAATAAATTTATTAATAAGATTGACATTATTGGAGTAAGTGAATTTATTAAAAAACTGAAACCGAAATGTATTCGAATTATAGATTTGTTGTTTTTTAAAGGATATACTCAAGCTGAAACTTCAGAAGAAATGGAAATACCCTTAGGAACAGTAAAAACCCTAAATAGAACTTGTATAAACGATTTAAGAACTTACTTACA
This sequence comes from uncultured Flavobacteriia bacterium, assembly GCA_946482495.1. The sequence continues at coordinate 9,022 of CAMLRV010000023.1, read as the reverse complement.
AGTATAATATGAAAAATAAAGAATTAATAGAATCTGGTAATTTAGAGTTGTATGTTTTCGGATTATTGTCTGAAAATGAAACGACTGAAATTGCTAAAATTGCTGCTGAAGATGTTGAAGTTAGAAATGAAATAATTTCTATTGAAAAATCTGTTATTGCTTTGTCGTCAAGTTTTGCACCCGATTTATCTGCTGAAAACTATAATAAAATTAGGCAAAAATTAGATTTAGAAGCAAAAGTTATTCCGTTCAAACCTAAATCGAAAATAAGTCAATACATCGGTTGGACTGCCGCAGCAGTTTTTTTAATTGGTTGTGGTTATCTATATAATTTACAACAAAATAATGAAAATGAAATTGATGTTTTGTTGATTAAGAAAAATAAGCTTGAGCAAACAGTTTCTGATAAAGAAAAATTAAATAATCAAATTAATAATTCGTATGCTGTTTTAAAAGATGAAAATAATGTAGTAGTAAAATTGGCTGGGCAAGCAATTTCTCCAACTTCATCGGCAAAAGTATATTGGAATAATAAAACAAATAAAGTTTTTGTAGATGCTTCAAGTTTACCCACTCCGCCAGACGGAATGGTGTATCAAGTTTGGTCGTTAAAATTAGCGCCAACTTTAACACCAACAAGTATTGGTTTAATTGATAATGCCGCAGATAAGATGAAATATTTAATTGAGGTAGAGGGTGCAGTTGGTGCGGAAGCTTTTGGAATAACATTGGAGCCAGCTGGTGGAAGTAAAACACCAACTATGGAACAATTATATGCTTTAGGAAAAGTTTAAATTTTTTGGCACGCAATTTGAATGTCGATTCATAAGTTCAAAAAATAATTAATTTATTAAATCACAACCAAATGAAAAAAGTAATTTTAGGTTTAGCATTCGTTGCTGCAGTTCTTGTTTCTTGCGATGGCAAAAAGAAAGACGAATTAGAAAACAAAGTAGACTCTTTAGAAGTTAAAACAGAAGAGACAATTGACACTACTAAAGCAAAAGTGGAAGGAACAATTGATTCCTCTAAAGAAAAAGCTGGAGAAGCGCTTCAAAAAAATGCAGAAAAATTGGATGAAGCTGCTGCTGAAAAGGCGGAAGCTGCCAAAAAGTAATTTCTTTTAAAAAGTAATCCCGATGAAAATCGGGATTTTTTTATTTCTTCTTATAATTAATTACAAAAACACCTGTGATAATTAAAATTACGGCGATGATAAAATCTTGTTTTACCACTTCATTATTCAGATACCAGCCAAGGAAAACGGCAATAATTGTATTGACATAACTTAAAATAGAAACTTGTATGGGTGAAACTCTTTGTAAAGCATATTGATAGGAAAACATGGCTATTACTGAACCGAAAATTGCTAAATAAACAACAGCAAAAATGCTTTTGCCAGACCAAGTTGCGATTTCTGATTCCGAATGAAGTACAACAGCTAAAACAATTTGAATTAAGGAAGCCAATACAAATTGATAGCATAAATTCAGTCCTAAATTAGCAGGTTGGCTACTTAACTTTTTAGAATAAATGGTTCCTAATCCCCAAGTTAAAATGGCAATGCTTAAAAACAAAACGCCAGTTTTATAATTAGGGTTTAAAATATCGCCTAAGCCATCTTTAAAAATAAAAACCACGCCTGAAAATCCTAATAAAACACCAATAAAACCTTTTAAAGTTGGTTTTTGAATTTGAAAACCAATACTTAGTAAAAAGATTACTACAGGATTAATGGCGCTAATAATTGATGTTAATCCAGAAGGTAGAGTTTGTTCAGCGATTGTAGTAAAACCATTGGCAAAAACAATCATCAAAACAGATAAGATTAGTTGTTGACCAAAAGATGTCCAACCAATCCATTTGAATTCTTTTTGAAAAAGTAAGATGATAAATAAAATCGATGCTGCAATAAAATTTCGAATAGCTGTTGAGTACCAAGGCGGAATCGTTTCTACTGCAACTGAAATGCCTAAAAATGTAGTTCCCCAAACTACTCCCACGATTGTCATGGAAATTAACAGTTTGATGTCTATATTTTTAGGCATTTATATAATTTTTTTATTTTTTCTAAAAGTGAAAACAGTGACTGAAACTGCTAACTAATTTTTAGCTTCTAACTTTTTGTTCCCATTTCCAAGCACTAGCTAAACTTTCATCTAATGATAATTCTGCTTTCCAACCTAGAATCTTATTGGCTTTGTCAGTATTCGCGTAAGCTTCGGTAATGTCGCCTTCTCGTCGCCCAACTATTTTATAATTTAATTTTTTTCCAGAAACTTTTTCAAAAGAAGTAATAACTTCTAATACAGAACTTCCTTTTCCTGTTCCTAAATTAAAGGTTTCGACTTTGTCAATATTCTTTTTATTTAGTAAACGTTGCATGGCTACAACATGAGCTTTAGCTAAATCAACAACATGAATATAATCACGAATTGCGGTTCCATCAGGAGTTGGATAGTCGTTTCCATAAACTGATAATTGTTCTCTTAATCCAAAAGCGGTTTGCGTAATAAATGGAACTAAATTCTGAGGAACCCCTAAAGGTAATTCACCAATTTCGGCCGATTCATGTGCGCCAATCGGGTTGAAATATCTCAAAAGTATAGAATTCATTTTAGTGACTTTGGCTACATCTGTAATGATTTCTTCACCAATTTGCTTGGTATTTCCATATGGAGAAGCTGCTGGTTGCACTGAAGCATTTTCCGTAATCGGCATCACTTCGGCTTGACCGTAAACCGTACAAGAAGAACTAAAAATGAAATTTGCTTTTTCTAATTGAGTGATTTCTTGCAACACATAAACCAAAGCGTTGATGTTGTTTTCGTAATATAATAACGGATTTTCAACACTTTCACCAACGGCTTTACTAGCAGCGAAATGAATCACTCCAGAAATATCATTATGTTTTTTGAAGAAATTTTGAACAGCAGTTTTTTCTCTTAAATCGATATTTTCGAAAATTGGTTTTTTACCTGTAATACGCTCAATTCCGTCTAAAACTTCAATAGAAGAATTAGATAAATTATCGATAGCAATAACTTCAAAACCTTCATTTTGTAATTCTACTACAGTATGTGAACCAATAAAACCTAAACCTCCTGTTACAACTATTTTCATTCTCTTATTTTAAAAATTCTAAAACTGTATCAGTGATAAATTTAATTTGTTCATCATCTAATTCTGTATGCATTGGTAAAGCTAAAACTTCTTTACACAACTGATTCGTAACTGGGAAATCTTCTTCTTTGTAGCGAACATCTGCATAGGCTTTTTGACTGTGTAATGGAATTGGGTAATAAATAGCACAAGGAATTCCTTTTTCTTGTAAATGTGCTAATAAAGCATCACGTTTTCCGTTTGTAATTCTAATTACATATTGATGAAAAACGTGATCATCACCATTGAAATCGAAACTTGGAACTACAATATTACTATTTACAGAAAGTGCTTCATTGTATTTTTTTGCAGCTGTTTTTCTTGCCGAATTATATGCATCTAAATGTGGTAATTTGGCTTTTAAAACACCAGCCTGAATACTATCTAAACGTGAATTTACACCCACTACGTCATGATGATATCTTTCATACATTCCGTGATTTACAATTCCTCTGATAATATGAGCTAAATTGTCATCATTCGTAAAAATCGCACCACCATCACCATAACAACCTAAGTTTTTAGAAGGGAAAAATGAAGTCGCTGCCACATGACCAATAGTTCCAACTTTTGCTTTTCCTCCATTTTTATTGGTGTAATTCGCTCCAATTGCTTGCGCATTATCTTCAATTACATATAAATTATGTGCTGCAGCAATTTCCATAATCGCGTCCATATTCGCAGCACGACCAAATAAATGAACTGGAACAATCGCTTTTGTTTTAGGAGTAATCGCTTTTTTAATTCCATCTAAAGAAATGTTCATGTTATCCATGTCAACATCTACTAAAACAGGTGTTAATTGTAATAATGCAATTACTTCAACAGTTGCTGCGAAAGTGAAATCGGCAGTAATAACTTCATCGCCAGGCTTTAAATCTAAGCCCATCATCGCAATTTGAAGCGCATCTGTTCCGTTTGCACAAGGAATCACGTGTTTCGCTCCTAAATATTTTTCTAAATCAGCTTGAAACTGATGTACTAAAGGTCCATTTATATAAGTATTGTTTTCTAAAACATCTTGAATAGAAGCGTTAACTTCTTCTTTTATTTTTTCGTATTGACTTTTTAAGTCAACCATTTGTAATTTTCTCATATCAGAAATAAATTAAGAGTAGCAAAAGTAAGAAATTCTGCTTACATTTTTTGAGTTACACAAAAGAAACGTAATTTAGCCACATAAATTATTTATATGCTATTTATTTATAATCTAGTTGTGCTTTTTGCCTCACAAATTTTGAAACTTTTGGCGCTTTTTAGTCCGAAAATGAAATTATTTGTTGAGGGAAGAAAATCGGTTTTTAAAACGTTACAAGAAAAAATTCATCCAGAAGATAATGTTTTTTGGTTTCATGCGGCGTCTTTAGGTGAATACGAACAAGGTTTGCCAGTTATTGAAAAAATTAAATTAGCATTTCCACATTATAAGATTGTTGTTACTTTTTTTTCACCTTCAGGTTTTGAAGTTAGAAAAAATAATACAGTGGCCGATGTTACGGTATATTTGCCTTTAGATACAAAAGCTAATGCCAAGCAATTTTTAGATGCAATTCATCCAGAAAAAGTATTATTTATCAAGTACGAATTTTGGCCAAATTATCTAAACGAATTAAAACAAAGAAATATTTCTACTTATTTAATTTCTGGAATTTTTCGAGAAAAGCAAGTCTTTTTTAAATGGTATGGCGGGTTTTATAGAAACGCATTACAAACTTTTGATTACTTTTTTGTACAGAATGAAAACTCGAAAAGTTTATTACAATCTATTGGTTTTATGAATGTAAAAGTTTCTGGTGACACGCGTTTTGATAGAGTAGTAGCCATTTTAGAAAAAGATAATTCCTTAGATTTTATTGAGCAATTTAAAAATAATCAAACTACAATTGTAATTGGAAGTAGTTGGCCAAAAGATGAGGAGTTATTGGTGAATTTTATCAATCAGGCAGATGATGATGTGAAATTTATTATCGCACCACATAATATTAAATCGGAACAAATTCAGAAATTACAACAATCAATTACAAAATCAACGGTTTTATTTTCTGAAAAAAATAATATTGATTTATCAAAACACAATGTTTTCATCATAGATACCATCGGAATTTTAACCAAAATATATTCCTACGCTGATATTGCCTATGTTGGGGGTGGTTATGGAAATCCTGGAGTTCACAATATATTAGAACCCGCTACTTTCGGAATTCCAATTGTAATCGGACCAAATTATTCACATTTTGCTGAAGCGACTGCTTTGGTTGGATTAAAAGGTTGTATATCTATAAAAAATCAAAATGAATTAAATGAAGCCTTTAATTTATTGCTTCAAAATGAAGATGAACGTTTGGAAAAAGGGCATATTTGCAGCACATTTGTACAAATGAATAAAGGTGCTACAGAAAGTATTTTAAAACATATTTCTTAACAAAAACTTAAAATTAATACACAACTTCATTAAAAACGTAAATTGCACACCTTAAACTAACTATATATGAAATTTTTAAAACTATTCTTATTATTATTTGTCGTTCAAATTCATGCACAACAAGGCGGAATGTGGATTCCATCTTTACTAAAAGGAATGAACGAAAATGAAATGAAAGCTTTAGGTTCTAAACTTACTGCTGAACAAATTTATTCTATTAATCAATCGTCTTTAAAAGATGCAGTGCCTCAGTTTGACGGTGGTTGTACGGCTGAAATGATTTCTTCAAAAGGATTATTATTAACGAATCATCACTGTGGTTATGATAACATTCAAAGTCACTCAACGGTGGAGCATGATTATTTAGCTAACGGATTCTGGGCTTATAAAATGGATGAAGAATTACCAAACCCAGGTGTTGTGGTAACTTTTATTGTGAAAATCGATGATGTTACTGCGAAAGTTTACGATGGTGTTGCTGGTTTGACTTCTGAAGCAGATAAACAAAAGAAAATTCAAGAAAACATTACTGGTTTAAATAAATCGTACACAAGAGAAGCATGGCAAGATGTTTTAGTTCGTTCGTTTTATGATGGAAATCAATATTTATTATTCGTAGTTGAAAACTTTAAAGATGTTCGTTTAGTTGGAGCACCACCAAGTTCAATTGGTAAATTTGGTTCAGATACCGACAACTGGGTTTGGCCTCGTCATACAGGAGATTTCTCTTTGTTTAGAGTTTATGCGGATAAAAATAATCGTCCAGCAGAATATTCAAAAGATAATGTGCCTTATACACCAAAACACTTTTTTCCAGTTTCAGCAAAAGGAGTAAAGGAAAACGATTTTACAATGGTAATGGGTTATCCGGGAAGAACTACTGAATATTTACCTTCATATGCAGTGGAACAAATTGTAAATGATTTAAATCCTGCTCGTATTGAAGTGCGTGATGCGGCTTTAAAAGTGCAAGATGGTTTCATGAGAAAAGATCAAGCCATTAAAATTCAATATGCTTCAAAATATGCTTCTATTGCAAATGCATGGAAAAAATGGATTGGAGAACGCAAAGGATTAATCAAATCAAATGCGGTTGCTGAAAAGCAAAAATTTGAGGCAGCTTTAACAGATAAAATTGCAAAAGCAGGTAAACAAGCTGAATATGGTAATTTATTATCAGATTTTGCTAAGAACTATGCTGAGATTAAAGATTATGCCATTGCTAGAGATTATTATAGTGAAGTAGTTTTGCGTCATACAGAAATTTTAACTTTCGCTTATCGTTTGTTTCAACTAGAACAAGTATATAATTCAAAAGGAGAGCAAGCTTTCAATGATAGAAAAAAGAATTTAATTGAAAGTTTTGAACCGTTATATAAAGATTTTAATGCGCAAGTGGATGAAAAAGTATTTGAAAAATTAATTGATATTTATAGTAAGAAATCGCCACAACAATTTTTACCTTCAAATTTAAAAGGAATTAATGCTTCTCAACTTTCTGCTGATATTTTTAAATCTTCGAAATTAACTTCTTATGCAGGTTTAAAAGAATTATTAGCAGGAGATGCTAAAACAGTTTTAGAAAAATTAAATCAAGACAAAGGATTTGCTTTTGTTAAAACTATTGCTGAAGCATACAATAAAAATGTAGCTCCAAAATATGATGAAATCAATTTGAGAAATATTGCTACACAACGTACTTATATGAAGGCGATTTTAGAATTAAGTCCGAAATCGGCTAGAATTTTTCCAGATGCGAATTCGACATTACGTGTAACTTACGGAAAAGTAAAAGGATACAAGCCAAGTGATGCAGTAGTTTATACGCCGTTTACGTATTTAGATGGTGTGATGGAAAAATATGTGCCAGGTGATTATGAATTTGATGTACCACAGAAGTTAATTGATTTGTATAATACGAAAGATTACGGTAAATATGCTGAGAATGGTAAAATGCCAGTAGCTTTTATAGCAACAAATCATACAACAGGTGGAAATTCTGGAAGTCCGGCATTAGATGCAAATGGAAATTTGATTGGTTTGAATTTTGATAGAGTATGGGAAGGAACAATGAGTGATGTGTATTATTCTCCAGATATTTGTAGGAATATTATGGTTGATTCTCGTTATATTTTATTCATCATTGATAAGTTTGCAGGTGCGAAAAATTTAATAGATGAGATGAAAATCATTTATAATCAGCCTAAAACAGTTAATAAAGCTAAAAAATAGACTTTGGCATAGTTGTTGTTAAATAGCAAATCGGAATTCAAAGAAAAAAAATAAAAAAAAGTCGATAAAATTGTTTGTCATTTAAAAATTTTTATATCTTTGCTCCATAAATAATTAACCTTTATAATAAAATTAAGATGAAAAAAGTTGTTTTAAGCTTAGCATTCGTTGCTGCTGTATTAGTATCTTGTAACAAAAAAGCTGAGGAAACTCCAGCTGCTGACTCAACTGCTGTAGACACTACTCAAGTTGTAGCTGATACTACTCAAGTTGCTGCTGACACTACAAAAGTTGCTGCTGATACTACAAAAGCACCTGCTGAAGCTCCAGCTAAAGAAGAAGTTAAACACTAATATTTGACCTTCTTTTCGAAAAGAAATCAATCCCGATGTAAATCGGGATTTTTTTTTGCTCCAAACTTAACAAAAACTATAGCGAGTTTTTGGTTTAGCCTGCAAATTAACACGAATACGCACAAACTTGTCATGCTGAAAGGATCTCTTTGGATTATTTGTGAGGGTTAGGTTTGTGTTTACGTTGTTGAGACGCTTTAACTTCGTTGAATCTTCTATTTTGGTGTGACAAACGTTGTGAAAATTTGGTTTGTTTAAATATTATGTAATTTTTGGTTTTAAATTATCCAAAAACATCCTCAGCAGGTGGAAAAATGTCTTCAGATTTAGAGAAATCTAAATATTCAGCATTTCCGCCATATTTTAAAATTTCATTAATGCCTTTTTCTAGCATTAGCTGAGTAGAGTATTTTCTGCTTACGGCTAATTCTCTATCGTTTAAAATGATTTTAAAGTAAAATTTCCCTGCCGGCGATCTAAAACGCATAAAAAACAATTTGTCAATTGATTTCTTGAGTAGATTAATTTCGTCTTCGCATTCAAAACGCAATTCAAATGCGTTACTAATAAAAATGGTTTTCCCTCTACGAGAAGTTAATTCGTATTTGTAATGTCCGCTAAGTTTTTTGCTAATTACAAAAGTTGCCATGTGTATGGGTTGTGCATTTGTGATGCAATATAATATTTAATTGTGAAAATCAAAGTTTAAATTGATTTCTAAACTCATATAAAACAAAAAAGCTCCAAACATAGTTTGAAGCTTTAGTACTCAAGGCGGGACTTGAACCCGCACGGGCATTACTACCCACTGGATTTTAAGTCCAGCGTGTCTACCAATTCCACCACTCGAGCA
>CAMLRV010000022.1 GCA_946482495.1 uncultured Flavobacteriia bacterium | reverse complement strand
TACTAAATTTTAGTATCTGCCAAATTGTCAGCGTCAGTTTAACAAATTATTAGAGAAACATTTTCAAAAATGAGAAAAATATCATTTTTAAAAAATTCAAATCCTTAAAAATCAATAGTTCTATAAATGTCAAAAAACCAAAAAAACTACACCTATATATATTAATCAAAAAAAAAATATACTTTTGCGGAATCAAATTAATGAAAATGGCGAAGAATTTAGTTATCGTGGAGTCACCTGCAAAGGCAAAAACCATTGAAAAATTTTTAGGAACAGATTTCCAAGTAGAATCGAGTTACGGACATATTGCAGATTTACCTTCAAAAGAAATTGGTGTAGATGTTGCGGATAACTTTAAACCTAAATATGAGGTTTCTCCAGATAAAAAAGCATTAGTAAAAAAACTAAAAGACTTATCAAAAAAAGCCGACATGGTTTGGTTAGCTTCCGATGAGGATCGTGAAGGAGAAGCTATTTCATGGCATTTAGCAGAAGAATTAAAACTAGATTCAGCGAAAACAAAACGTATTGTTTTTCATGAGATTACTAAAACTGCCATTTTAAAAGCAATTGAAAATCCGAGAGATATTAATTACAACTTAGTTAATGCCCAACAAGCTCGTAGAGTATTAGATCGCTTAGTAGGTTATGAATTATCACCTGTACTTTGGAAAAAAGTAAAAGGTGGTTTATCTGCTGGACGTGTGCAGTCGGTTTCTGTACGTTTAATTGTGGAACGTGAAAGAGAAATTCAAAATTTCACACCAGTTGCAAGCTATTCTGTAAGCGCAGAATTTACAAACGAAGCTGGAAAAACAGTTAAAGCCAAACTGAGCAAAAATTTCAATACGAAACAAGAAGCACAAGCTTTTTTAGAAAAAAACATAAAAGCTGATTTTAATGTAGCTGATTTAGAAACAAAGCCAACTAAAAAATCACCAGCAGCACCATTTACCACTTCAACTTTACAACAAGAAGCAGCACGTAAATTGTATTTACCTGTTGGAATCACGATGCAAATTGCACAACGTTTATACGAAGCCGGTTTAATTACCTATATGAGAACCGACAGTGTAAACCTTTCGCAAGAAGCTATGGCGGCCGCACAAGCAGAAATCACTTCGTATTACGGTGCAGCATATAGCAAACCAAGAAATTACAATACAAAATCTAAAGGTGCACAAGAAGCTCACGAAGCGATTCGTCCGACAGATATGAGTCGTCATACAATTAATCTAGACAGAGATCAAGCGCGTTTATACGATTTAATCTGGAAACGTACTTTAGCTTCTCAAATGAGTGATGCGGAATTAGAACGTACTAATGTAAAAATCACTGCCAATACACATAATGAATATTTTTCAGCTACTGGAGAAGTAATTAAATTCGAAGGTTTCTTGAAAGTATATTTAGAGGGTAATGATGACGATGAAGAAGAACAAGAAGGTATGTTACCCGCTTTAAAAGTAAACGAAAAATTAAACAATAAATTCATTGCTGCAACGGAACGTTTTACCAGACCTGCAAGCAGATACACAGAGGCATCTTTAGTAAAAAAATTAGAAGAATTAGGAATTGGTCGTCCATCAACTTACGCACCAACTATTTCGACTATCATCAACAGAAATTACGTTGAAAAAGGAAGTTCTGAAGGAACAGAAAGAAAATACGAACAATTGACTTTAATTGGAAGTGAAATTAAATCGCAAACTTTAAAAGAAAATTCTGGTTCAGATAAAGGAAAATTAATTCCAACAGATATTGGAGCGATTGTAACTGATTTCTTGGTGAAAAATTTCGAAACTATTTTAGATTATAACTTCACTGCAAAAGTGGAACAAGATTTTGACGAAATTGCTGCAGGTAATGAAGATTGGCATAAAATGATGAATTCATTTTACAATCACTTTCATCCGATAGTAACTAAAGTAGAAAATACAGCAGAACGCGAATCTGGAGAACGTATTTTAGGAACGGATCCAAAATCTGGAAAACCTGTAAGTGTACGTTTAGGAAGATATGGTGCGATGGCACAAATTGGAGCAATTGATGATGAAGTAAAACAATTTGCAAGTTTAAGAGCAGAACAAAACTTAAGCACTATTACTTTAGAAGAAGTTTTAAATTTATTCTTATTACCAAAATCTTTAGGAAACTACGAAGGTGAAGAAATTGAAGTAAACAACGGACGCTTTGGACCCTATGTGAAATTTGGTTCTCAGTTTATTTCATTAACAAAAGGTGAAGATCCATTAGATGTTACTATGGAAAGAGCTATTGAGTTAATTACTGAAAAAACAAAAGCAGATGCTCCAATTGCTACATATGATAATTTACCTGTTCAAAAAGGTGTAGGTCGATTTGGACCTTTCTTAAAATGGAATGGGATTTTTATCAATGTAAATAAAAAATACGATTTCGATAATTTATCACAAGCTGATATTAACGAGTTAATTGAAGACAAACAACAAAAAGATATTGAAAAAGTAATCCATAATTGGACAGAAGAAGGTATTAAAGTTGAAAAAGCACGTTGGGGAAGATCAGTAATTACGAAAGGAAAAATAAAAATTGAGCTAAACAAAGATGTTGACGCAACAAAATTAACTTTGGAAGAAGTTAAAGAAATGATTGAGAAGAAAACACCTGCTAAAAAAACAGCAGCTAAAAAAGCTCCAACAAAAAAAGCAGCTCCTAAAAAGAAATAATATTTTTGTTATTTATAAATTAAAAGAAAGATAATATTATGATTTTCGAATACTTACAACCAGTTTCAGAAGAAATTCAGAAATTTACAGAAAGTTTATCTAACCAAGCTTTAGGTAAAAAGGTTGTCTTGCATACTGAAACCGATTATCCTAAATTAGAAAATATTTCCATAGCTATTATTTGCGCTAATGAAAACAGAGGTGCAGAATTAGATAATTACAATTATAATTTCGATAATTTCAGAAAAACGTTATATCGTTTATTCCCAGGTAATTGGAATAAAGGCATTGCTGACTTAGGAGATATTTTAGTTGGAAATGAAACAAGTGACACCTATTTTGTGTTAAAAACGATTTGTGCAGAATTAATTAAGCAAAAAATTATACCTTTGGTCGTCGGTGGATCACAAGATTTAACTTACGCATTATATCGTTCATTTGACAATTTAGATCAAATGGTAAATTTAGTGGCCATCGATAATAAATTTGATTTCGCTAAAGAAGAAAAATTAGATTCAGATTCTTATTTATCTCGAATCATAATTGAAGAGCCTAATAATCTGTATAATTTCAGCAGTGTTGGTTATCAGACGTATTACACTTCTCAAGAAGAAATAGATTTAATTGAAAAATTATATTTTGACACGTATCGATTAGGCGAAATCATTCGAAACCCCGAAGTTGTGGAACCCATATTTAGAGATGCTGATATTATTAGTTTAGATCTAAAATCGGTGAAATCTTCAGATTCTGGAAATACAACAGAATTTTATCCAAACGGATTTGACGGAAGAGAGATTTGCACATTAGCAAGATATGCTGGAATTAGTGACAAAGTAAGTATATTTGGAATATTCAATCAGTTTTATAATAAAAACGAAAATGAACTGATAGCACAAATTGTTTGGTATTTCATTGAAGGATATCATTTAAGAAGTTACGAATATCCATTTGAATAAAAAACAAATTATAATAGATATATTGTTTTAGCAGAAGATGAAGAATTAGTTTTTTATAAGAGCAATAGGTCAGAAAGATGGTGGATGGAAATAAATTATAACACTATATACAATAAAACTGTTAAAAAAACGTTATTACCATGCACAAACGACGATTACATTGCGGCTTGCAATGCTGAAATACCCGAAAGATGGTGGAAAGCGCATAAAAAAAGCTATTAAAATATCGTCAAAAATGCAATATTTATCGATAAAATACACTTTTTTTAGTTTTTTTTATGATAGCTATTGTATATGTCAAAATAATTAGATAGGTTTGAACCCTAAAATAAAATAAATTTTTATAACCCAATTTATATGAAAAAGTTTTTAGTATTATCGGCAGCATTAGCTTTATTCACTAGCTGTGGTAAAGGCGATAAAGGTGAACTGGTAGGAGTTAAAGGCAAGAAGTGGTTTTCAGAAAAGCCATTTGGTATGTCACTTATACCTGGAGGTGCATTTATTATGGGTAAGTCAGATGATGACGTTGCCAATATTCAAGATGCTCCAACTAAAACAGTAACTGTTCGTTCATTTTATATGGATGAAACTGAAATTACTAATAGTGAATACCGTCAATTTGTTGAGTGGGTAAAAGACTCAATTATCAGAACAAGATTAGCTATTCAAGCTGAAGAAGCAGGTGCAAAACCAGCTGATGGTGGAAAAGGTTCTAAAGGAGGTAGTATTGGTGACTTTGGTTTTGCTGATACAGATCCGGAAAAAATGACTGCATATGATAAATATATGTATGAAAACTACTATAGCGTAGGAACTGAAAAAGATCCATATGCAAATAGAAAAATTAACAAAAAAGTAAAATTAATTACTGAAACTGCAAAATATCCAGATGCGGATTATGTTGAAGTAATGGATTCTATGTATTTACCTGAGTCAGAATCGTTTAATGGGTTAAAAACGATTGACGTAAGTAAATTAAAATTCAAATACAATCAAGTTGATTTAAATAAAGCTGTAAAGAAAAAAGGTCGTAAAAACTTCTATGAAGATGCACCACCTTTAGAAATTTATCCAGATACAACAGCTTGGATTAAAGATTTCGCATATTCTTACAATGAGCCAATGCATAACGATTACTTCTGGCACCAAGCTTACGGAGAATATCCAGTAGTTGGGGTTTCATGGAATCAAGCTAAAGCATTTTGTGCTTGGAGAACGATGTACAAAAACTCTTATGTTAAAAAACAAAAAGGTAGAGATCAAGTAAACTCTTTCCGTTTACCAACTGAAGCTGAATGGGAATATGCAGCAAGAGGTGGAATTGAATCAGGAACTTACCCATGGGGAGGTCCTTACGCTAAAAACGACAGAGGATGTTTCTTAGCTAACTTCAAACCAAACAGAGGAGATTATGCAGCTGACGGTGCTTTATACACTGTAGAAGCTAAGTCATACGAACCAAATGATTTCCATTTATACAATATGGCTGGTAACGTTTCTGAATGGACAGAATCAGCTTATGACGCTGGAGCATATGAATTCGTTTCTACAATGAATCCAAACGTAGCGGATAGAAAGAATCAAAGAAAAGTGGTTCGTGGAGGATCATGGAAAGATGTTGCTTTCTTCTTACAAGTTTCAACTCGTGATTTCGAATATGCAGATTCTGCAAGAAGTTACATTGGTTTCAGAACTGTACAGGATTATATGGGTACAGACGCAACTGGAACAAGACCAAAATAATTATTAATAAAAAAGAATTAACTTAACTAATTAATTATACTTAACTAACTAAATTTTAAATTATGGCAATTTTAAGCAAAAAAGTGATGGGATTCCTTTACGGAATGGGAGCAGCAGTAGTAATCGTTGGAGCGTTATTCAAATTAATGCACTGGCCAGGGGCAGGACCAATGCTTGTTGTAGGTTTATTAACAGAAGCGGCAATTTTCGCATTATCTGCATTTGAACCAGTAGAAAAAGAATTAGATTGGGCATTAGTTTACCCTGAATTAGCAGGTGGTGATGCAAAACCAAAATCATTAAAGAAAGAAGATCCAGCTGAAGCTCAAGGTTTATTATCTCAAAAATTAGACAACTTATTAAAAGAAGCTAAAATTGATGGTGAATTAATGGCAAGCTTAGGAAATAGCATTAAAAACTTCGAAGGTGCTGCTAAAGGTATCGCTCCTACTGTAGATGCTATGGCTTCTCAAAAGAAATATGCTGAAGAAATGGTTAAAGCATCTAGCTCATTAGAAGCATTAAACAATTTATATGCAGCTCAAGTTGATGCAGCTCAGAAAAACGCTGATGCAAATGCTCAAATTGCTGAAAACGCAGACAAATTAAAACAACAAATGCAATCAATGACTTCTAACATATCTTCATTAAATGCGGTATATGGTGGAATGTTATCAGCTATGCAAAACAAAGGATAATTAGTTTTATCAATAAATTAAAATTTTAATTAACTAAACTAATTATTACAAGAAATGGCAGGAGGAAAATTAACCCCTAGACAGAAGATGATTAACCTGATGTATCTGGTTTTCATCGCGATGTTGGCATTAAATATGTCAAAAGAAGTATTATCAGCATTCGGATTAATGAATGAAAAATTTGTTGGTGTAAATAATACATCAACAGAAAGCAACGAAAATAAACTTTCTGCTTTAGAAAAAAAGGCTGCTGATGATCCAGCAAAATATAAAGATCCATATAATAAAGCAAATCAAGTAAAACCAATCCTTGATGAATTCTATAAATACTTAGAAGGAATTAAAGGTGATATCACAAAAGGTTTTCCAGTTGATGCAGATGGACCTAACAAAGGAAAATTACCTTATGAAGCAATGGATAAATCAACTATCGATGAAGTATGGTTTTCTGGAGATGGTTATTCAGCAAAAGGTAATGAAATCGTTAAAAAAATTAATGATTTTAACAAATCAATTAGAAGCATTTTAGGTGACGGTAAAGACGCTACATTTGTTCCATTTTTACAAAACTTTGATAAAGATTTCAATACAGGTGATGTAAAAGATGGTGAAGGTGTAACTAAAAAATACTTAGATTACCACTTTAAAGGATTCCCAGCAATTGCATCTGTATCTAAATTATCAGCTATGCAAAATGACGTTAGAAAAGCAGAAAACGCTATTTACGACTTATTGTTAGGAAACACGATGGAAGCAGCTTTATCGATGAAAAACTATAAAGCTTTCGTAATGATGGACAAATCAGCATTCTTCCAAGGTGAGCAAGTAACTGGTAGAGTAGTTTTAGGACGTTATGATGCATCAACTGTACCAACAGCTGTATCTGTAAACGGAGCTTCAACTTCTATTGATAATGGTACTGCAACTTTCAAAATGGCTGCAGGTTCTGTTGGAGAAAAAGACCTTACAGGTAAATTTACTTTCATGGAAAATGGTAAACCAGTTCCAATTGATATTAAAGGTAACTATGTAGTTGTTCCAAAACCGAATCAAGCTATTGTTTCTGCTGATAAAATGAATGTAGTTTATAGAGGAATTGACAATCCAATTTCAGTTTCTGTTCCAGGTATCCCTGCAAGTGATGTAACTGCAAATGCTCCAGGAATGAGATCTTCTGGAAAACCAGGTCAGTACATGTTAAAACCAGGTCAAGGAAAAGAAGTTACTATTAATGTAACTGCTAAATTACCAAATGGTGGTGGAACTTTCTCAAGTAAACAAACATATAGAATTAAAGGTATTCCTGCTCCTTCTGGAAGAGTTAGAGGTGAGTCTTCAGCTAAAGGACCAAAATCAAACTTAGAAGTATGTACTATTTCTGCAGTATTAGATGATTTTGACTTCCCAGTTACTATCAATGTTACTCAATTTAACATTAAAGTTCCAGGACAACCTACTGTTGTAGTTCAAGGAAGCAGAATGAATGCTCAAGCAATTTCAGCTATTAAAAAAGCTGGTAGAGGTGATGTAGTTACAATTTCTGAAATTAAAGTTAAGTATGTTGGTATTGACCAACCTGCTAAAAACGTATCGCCTTGTACATTTGAAATACAATAATTTAAATAAAATAAAAAAATGAATTGGAGAAATTTTTTATTAGTATCAGTATTTAGTTTAAGCACATTTTCATTTGCTCAATCTAACTTACTAAATGCAAAAACTCCTGCTGAAATTGGTAAAAAAACACAGGCAGAGTTAAATGCAGATAATGACAAACCATTACCTTACGGTTATGTGGGTGATAGAGATATCTTAATGGGTAAAACAGTATGGGAATTAATTGATGTTAACCAAAGAGTTAACTTCCCAATGTATTATCCTGTTGATGACTCAAAAGATTTAGGTCCTGAAAGAAAACCTCTTTTTGAAGTTTTAATGAAAGGAATTGATGATGGTAAAATAACTGAAGTATATGATTCAGGATATTTTACTACTAAAAAAACTTTTGACGATATTCAAAAAGCAAGAGTTTTCATCGATACTTCTGATGCTGGTATTGAACAAATGGCAGCTGGAGAAAAAATTTCTGAAGAGTTTATCACAAAAACTACAATTGATGCATTTCACGTTCAAGGTTACAAAATCAAAGGATTTTGGTACTTTGACAAGCGTCAAGGGGAATTAAAATATCGTTTACAAGGTATTTGTCCACTTGTACCAGACGTTTATACAATGAATAAAGAAGAAAATAAAAATGATGCTCCTATTGAGTTATTTTGGATTTACTTCCCAGCTTCAAGAGATGTTTTACATGCCTCTAAAGCATTCAATGAAAAAAACTCTGCAATGCCATTTACTTTTGATCACTTATTAAATTCTCGTCGTTTTGGCGCAGTAATTTACTTAGAGGAAAATGTTTACGGAGATAGAGAGATTAAAGACTACATGAAAGAGAATTCTCAAATGCAGTTATTAGAATCTGAAAGAGTAAAAGAAAAAATACGTAATTTCGAATTAGATATGTGGAATTACTAAATAAAATATTTCTCCAATCATAATACTACAAAACTCTTGCTTCGGCAAGAGTTTTTTTTTGCATAATAAAATTCCTTTCCCTCCTACACCACTATATTTTATGTAAATTTGCAAACAAAAAAACAAATGAAAGTTGACTACCTAATTGTCGGTGCTGGATTATCTGGAATTTCTTTTGCAGAAACCTGCCTCATGAACCATAAAACAATAATGGTAATAAATAACAACTCTCAAAACTCAACTACAATTGCTGGTGGATTATACAATCCTGTAGTATTAAAAAGATTTACAAAAATTTGGGAAGCTGAAGCACAACTCGAAATCTCAATTCCTTTTTATAAAACTTTAGAAGAAAAATTTAAAGAAAAATTTCTTTTCGAAATTCCACTTTTAAGAAAATTAAATTCAATTGAAGAACAAAATAATTGGTTTATCGCTTCAGACAAACCCAATCTAACCAAATATCTAAATAGTCAATTAGAGACACTACAAAATCCTTACATAAGTGAAAGTTACAAATTTGGAAATGTAAATTGCACAGGTTTTTTAGATACCAAAAAATTAAAAGAAACATATACCAATTTCTTAATTTCAAAAAAAAACTATTTAGAAGATACTTTTGATTATACTCAATTAAATATTGAAGATAACTATATTCACTACAAAAACATCGAAGCCAAACAAATTGTTTTTGCTGAAGGTTTCGGATTACATAGCAATCCATTTTTCAATAATTTACCCTTAGACGGCACTAAAGGTGAACTTTTAATTATTAAAGCTGAAAACTTAAATTTAAGCGAAATTATTAATTCTAGCATTTGGATTTTACCTATCGGAAATGATTTATATAAAGTTGGCGCAACTTATAATTGGGAAGACAAAACAACAAAAAAAACAGAAGCTGGTAAAAACGAGTTGCTTTCCAACTTAAAAGAATTACTTTCTTGTGAATTTGAAATTATAGAACATTTAGCAGGAATTCGACCAACAGTAAAAGATAGAAGACCACTTTTAGGTAGACATCATTCAAATAAAAATCTATATATACTGAACGGACTAGGAACACGCGGGGTGCTTTTCGCACCATATTTATCAGATAAATTATTTCAATTTATTGAAAACAATATTGAATTAGATAACGAAATATCAATTAATAGAATTTATAAAAAACTATTGCGATAATTTCTCTTTCCAATTTTTATCGTAATGGATAAAAATATTAATCCAAATATTTCTTGATAAACGCATAATAATTGTATTCAAAAATAACAAAGCCAAAATTATAGCTATAAAAGAAGTTTTTAATGATGCTTCAAAACCATAATGAGCAATCAAAAAAGTAATAATTCCTACTGCTACACCTAATCCATAACTTACAAACATCGCCCCGAAAAAAAACGAAGGCTCAATTTTGTAAACTTGGCCGCAATGTGAACATTTTTCATGCATGGCATAAATTTTCATAATATTAAATGGATTATCATTTAAATACATACTTTCTTCATGACATTTTGGACAACAACCTGTTATCATCGCATAAATTTTCGAACCTTTACCAAACATTTCTATAATTTTGATGCAAAGGTAAGAAATACCATTTATCAGTAGAATTTGATGTGAAGAAAATCAATATTTTTTTTCTTATTCTCAAAAAAGAAAAATATTGCATAGTTATATAACTACGGAATATTTTTATTTTGAAGTGAAAAGGGAAAAAGAAGATTTTATTGCAATAAATTCTATTGATAAATGGTATAACAGTAGTACTTTTGCAGAATATTAGAAAAAAATATGCTGAATATACATAATCTTTCTGTTTCCTTTGGTGGAACATATTTATTTGAAGAAGTAACTTTTAGAATGGGAGCTGGCGACAGAGTCGGTTTGGTGGGGAAAAATGGTGCTGGAAAATCGACAATGTTAAAAATGTTAGCTGGTGATTTCAAACCAGATAGCGGAACAATAGCCACTGAAAAAGAGGTTAAAATTGGGTTTTTACGTCAAGATATTGATTTCGAAGCAGGAAGAACTGTTTTAGAAGAAGCCTACCAAGCTTTCAAAGAAATTAAACATTACGAAGCCAAAATTGAAGAAATTAACCATCAATTGGTAACGAGAACCGATTATGAAAGTGAAGCCTATTCCGAATTAATTCAGCAATTGAGTGACTACCAACACCAATACGAAATCCATGGTGGTTATAATTATGTGGGAGATACTGAAAAAATATTATTAGGTTTAGGATTCAAACGTGAGGTTTTCAATAACCAAACGGAAACATTCTCTGGAGGTTGGCGTATGCGAATTGAATTAGCGAAATTACTTCTTCAATCTAACGATATTTTACTTTTAGACGAGCCTACCAACCACTTAGATATAGAAAGTATCATTTGGTTAGAAAGTTTTTTACGAAATTACCCTGGAGTTGTAGTAATTGTTTCACACGATAAAATGTTTTTGGATAATGTGACAAATCGTACAATTGAAATTTCTTTAGGAAAAGCATATGATTTCAACAAACCGTATTCGCAATATTTAGAATTACGCCATGAAATTCGCGAGAAGCAATTAGCAACACAAAAAAATCAAGCTAAGAAAATTGAAGAAACCGAGAAATTAATTGAAAAATTCCGTGCAAAAGCCTCAAAAGCTTCGATGGCTCAATCTTTAATTAAAAAATTAGATAAAGTGGAGCGAATTGAAGTGGATGAAGACGATAATTCTGTTATGAATATTTCTTTTCCAGTTTCAAAAGTTCCGGGGAGAGTAGTGATTGAAGCAGAACACGTAACAAAAGCATATGATGATAAAGTTATTTTAAAAGACATTTCACTTTTGGTGGAGCGTGGAAGTAAAATTGCTTTTGTAGGTCAGAATGGTCAAGGAAAATCGACTTTCATCAAAGCCATTGTAAACGAATTTGAATATCAGGGTTCGATAAAATTGGGACACAATGTTCAAGTGGGATATTTTGCTCAAAATCAGGCCGAATATTTAGATGGAGAAATTACACTTTTAGAAACAATGCAAAATGCCGCAACGGATACGAACAGAGCCAAAGTTAGAGACATGTTGGGTTCGTTTTTATTCCGTGGAGATGATGTAGATAAAAAGGTAAAAGTGCTTTCTGGAGGGGAAAGAAACCGATTGGCTTTGTGTAAATTATTATTACAACCGATTAATGTTTTAGTGATGGATGAACCTACGAATCACCTAGATATTAAATCGAAAAATGTATTGAAAGCCGCACTTCAAAAATATGAAGGCACACTCCTACTCGTTTCTCACGATAGAGATTTTTTACAAGATATGTCTAATATTGTTTACGAATTTAAAGATCAAAAAATCAAAGAATATTTAGGCGATATCAATTATTTCTTAGAGCAACGTAATTTGGAAAACATGCGTGAAGTGGAGAAAAAAGATGTAGAGAAAAAAGAAATTGTTGTAGCTCCAACAACCGCTAAACTTTCATATGAAGATCAAAAGAAGAATAAATCATTACAAAACAGATTGTCAAAAATTGAAAGTCAAATTCAACAATTAGAAAAAGACATTCAAAACGACGATAAAGAGTTGGCTTCGAATTATGACAAACATGCTGAAAACGCTGCTTTTTTTACCGCTTACAACAAGAAAAAAGCAGAATTAGACAAACTATTAGAAGATTGGGAAGTCGTTCAAGAAGAAATAGATAATTTGTAGAAACCTAGAGTGCGTTAGTGATGGAAACGACATCCTTTTTGTTTTGTTACCTGAGATGTCACACTGAGCTTGTCGAAGTGTCGAAGGTAAAAAAATAAAAAGATATAGTGAACAGCACGACCTCGTTGTTGCAACAAACATCTTTTTAAAAACGTAAACATCTAAAACGAGGGAACGCCCAGAAAATAAATCAACATAAAACAAAAAGAGTCCCGATTTCTCAGGACTCTTTTTTATGTTTAAAACTTCTGTGAATTACTTCACTAAAGTCATTTCATCTACAATGTGTTTAGCACCTGAGAAGTTTTCAATTACCCAAAGTACATAACGAATATCTACATTAATTGTTCTTTGTAAGTTTTTATCGAAAATAACATCACCTGCCATAGCTTCAATGTTTCCGTCGAAAGCTAAACCAATTAATTCACCTTTTCCATTTAATACTGGAGAACCTGAATTTCCACCTGTAATATCATTGTCTGTTAAGAAACAAACGTGTAAAGAACCGTCTTTATCAGCATAACGACCGTATTCTTTTTTAGCACTCATGTCTAAAACTTTTGCAGGTAAATCGAATTCTAAATCACCTTTTTTGTATTTTTTAACTTGTCCGGCTAAAGTTGTGTAGTTGTTTACTTTAGCATCATTTCTTTTGTCAGCTGGTAACGAACGAACTTTTCCGTAAGTTAAACGTAGCGTTGAATTTGCATCTGGATATAAAGTTGTACCAATTTTAGATTCTCTTAAACCTTCTACTAATAAACGGAAAGAAGCAGCATAATCATTTTGAGCTTTCATTAACTCATCACTTCTTTTACCCATATGTGTTGTTAAATCGTTAGATAAAACATATAATGGATCACTTGTTAACATGGCTTCACTTGGTAAATCTAAGAAAGCTTTAATTCTTTCTTTAGAAGTGAAGATACTTAAATCAAAAGCAGCATTTACATATTTAGTGAAATCACCATTGTTTGCTGCAGCCAATTTTTCAACCATTGGTGCTAAAGTATAACCTGCTTTTTTAGCATATAATGATAACTGAGCAGCTAAGATATCTTTTTCAGCAGGAATATATAATTCTTTATACATTTCATCAGCCATTTCTAAAATACCTGGCGCCATTTCTGCACGTTTTGCAGCATCAGCCTTAACATAGTTATCTAATTGTTTTCCTAAAGTTCTCGAAATTGTTCCGAAAGCAGTAGTTCTGAATAATTGTGTTAAGTAATTATCGTGACGAGATTTTTCATTCGTCATTCCGTAGAATTTGTTGATAGTTGGAACTACATTACCATATTTTGCTTTGTTCGCTGGCAAATTAGCCCATTTGTGGAATTTAGCTTCTTGATCTGCTTTAGATTTAGCTGTACCGAATTTCGTTAAAGCATCAATCATTCCTTGACGGTTTTTCCAATAGTTTGCTACTCCAGCAAATTTTGAAGCATACACTAAGTTTAAAGCATCCGACTGAACCATGTATTTTTTCATGTTGTCCATTCCTGTTTTAGAACCTTCCACCCAAGCCGGATAAGCAAACTTAACGTTTTGCTCAATTCCACCTGCAGGCATCCAACGGTTAGTTCTACCAGGGTAACCTAAAATCATAGCGAAATCATTTTCTTTTACTCCACCTAAATTAACTGGTAAGTGGTGTTTTGGTTGTAAAGGCACATTATTTGGAGAATATTCTGCTGGATTTCCATTAGCATCAGCATAAATTCTGAACATAGAGAAATCTGCTGTATGACGTGGCCATTCCCAGTTATCTGTATCACCACCAAATTTTCCTAAACTTTCTGGTGGAGTTCCAACTAAACGTACATCTTTATAATCTTGGTAAACGAAATAGTAATATTCATTTCCTTGGAAGAATGGACGAACAGAAACGGTGTATTTTCCACCTTCGTTATTTTCTTTTTCAATTTTAGCGATTTCAGCATTGATAGCTTTTTCTCTATCTGCTTCGCTCATACTTGGATTTACAACAGATAAAATTCTTTTTGAACAATCGTCCATACGAACGAAGAAACGTACAAATAAGCTAGAAGGTTTTAATTCTTCTTTTCTGTTAGCTGCCCAATATCCATCTTTTAAATAGTTTTTTTGTGCAGTTGATAATTCAGCAATAGCATCATAACCACAGTGGTGATTTGTTAACACTAATCCGTCTTTAGAAATTAATTCAGCTGTACAACCTCCATTAAATTGCACAATTGCATCTTTTAAACTGTGGTGGTTGATGCTGTAAATTTCTTCAGCCGTTAATTGCAATCCCATTTTTTGCATATCGCGGTGGTTCAATCTTTCGATAAACATCAAAAACCACATTCCTTCGTCAGCCTTAACGCTAAAAGGCACTAGCATAAAAGCAGCCACTAAGGATACAATAAATTTTTTCATAATTTGTTAATTTAAATTTTAAAATCTGTTTTCACAGATTTCTTAAAATAGTTTAGTTTATTATTTGTGTTGCGAATATACTTTATTTTTAAAAAAAAATCTAAAATTTCAGCTATCAATGAAAGTTGTTTAGAAAATTTTAACTTTTAGATATAAAAAAACGCTCTAAAAATTAGAGCGTTATATTTTTTAATATGAAATTCCTTATTCTATAATGATTTTCTTAGTCACTACACCTTCATTAGTTTTAATATTCATGAAGTAAACTCCTTTACTAATTTCATCTTGAATTTTAATTTCTTTCACTAAATCAGAATTTTGATAAAACTCATTAATGTAAATCATTTTTCCAGTTACATCAAAAATTTCAACATTGAAATCTGAAACTAATTCTTTAAATTGTAAGCTAAAACTTCCTTTGTTTGGATTTGGATATACAGAAAAACTAGAATTAGTAAACGATTCAGCAGCTAAAATTACATTTGGTTTAAACTCTGATAAAATTGTGTTAATATATGCTAATGCTCTTGTTGCTTGACCAGCAGTAAACATATACATACAAGGATCATCAACATAATCCATATAATTCATGGTCAATGATTTCAATGAAGCACATGCCGCAACACTTCCATTTGCTGGACAACCATAAGTTTCTGAAGTTACTCTTGGTGTATCACAAACTTTATCACCTTCGGTAGCACAATTAGCTCCTGCAGGATTACAACTTGTTGAAGCAAATGTATGATCTAAGTTAAAAAAGTGACCTAATTCATGTGTTACTGTTCTTCCTAAATGAAATGGTGATTGTGGTTCATATCCGGTACAACCCGCACCAGTTCCATAACAAAAAGTATTCATTACAACTGTTTCTCCACTAGCTGGAGAGCCAGCAAGAGGCGAATATCCTAAAATTTGTGAACCTTCATCTCTAATTACGAAATTCATATAACCAGCCCAAGTTGCATCTGTATCAGCACCGCCTAAAAAGTCAGTTCCAAAAGTAACGGCAACTGTTCCATTAGCAATTCCAGTACCCACTGGGTGATTTTGAGTTGCAATTACAAATTGCACATCTAAATCTCCAACAGTTACACCAGGATAAAAAGCACTTGCTGCAGCCCAATTTGATAAATCTGAATTTGCAGCATTATAATCTGCATTAATTACATCAATTTGAGTTTGAGCAAAATTTCTAAAACAAGTTTTTGTTGCAGCATCACTTGCATTTGATACTGAAGGAAAATGTACTGCAACAGGAATTGTAATTGTAGTATTAGTATTTTGAATAATATTATTTGAAGCCTTATTATTTAATAATTTTTGATATTCAACTTCAAATCTAGCTTGTCTTTCCTCATACTGTTTTTTAAGCACAGGATTGAACATTATTTTATTCATATGTTCTTGCATTCCGCAAGTTCTTTGTTGTCCAAAACTAATTTGAAAAACAACTAATAATAGTAAAAGTAATTTTGTTTTCATTTGGGTTAATTTAAATTAGAACCCAAAAATATAAAAAAATAGATATAAAATGTTAAATATTTAACATTTTCCACAATTTATCTTTTAATTCGGTTAATCCTTGTTGTGCTATTGAAGAAATAAACATGAATTCGGTTCCATTGAATTCTTTATCTAATTGTACTTTCAATTCTGCTTTTAGTTCATCATCTAACATATCACATTTAGAAATTACAACCAGTCTGTCTTTATCTAACATTTCAGGATTGTATCTTCTTAATTCATCCAACAAAATTTCGTATTCTTTTTTAATATCATCTGCATCAGCAGGAACTAAAAATAATAACGTTG
>CAMLRV010000021.1 GCA_946482495.1 uncultured Flavobacteriia bacterium | reverse complement strand
ATAGATTTTTAAATACGAATCATTATAATTTGAAGATGGGAGATGTGGAAAAATATGTTAACATTAATCCAGACAATTATAATTCAAATATAGGAAGTTTATTAGCAGTAAATACATGGGGTGATGTTAGAAATCCAAATTTTAATAATGTAGGTCATTTTTCAATAGGTGCACCTAAAATCAGTAATTATTTAACTCAAGGTGTTGACTGGAATGATACTTGGATTCAATCGAGTACAGGTTCAACTCCAAAAAGTAGAACGCATTTACCATTAAAAATTAATCCAAAAGCAGGTAATGTGGCAATTGGTCCAATTGGAACTACAGAACCAACTGCACAATTGCACACTGTAAACTCTGTTCGTTTCGAAAATCTTGAATTCAAAAATGATAAACCAAATGCTGTACTTGGTACTGATGTAGATGGTAATGTTTACAATTATGATCCAAGTATGTTTGGATCTGGATCAAGTGGTGATGCTTGGTTATTAAATGGAAATTTAGATACAAATCCTGGAACAGCTCCAGGTCAAAACTTCGTAGGAACAATTGATGCCAAAGATTTAGTTTTCGGAGTTAATTCAAGTGAAAAATTAAGAATTACTCAAACTGGAAGATTCCAATTGTTTGGATGGGCTCCAAGTAGTGGTGCAAATTCAGCTTATAATATATTTATTGGAGGTGGAAATGACACATCAATAGATAGTAATATAGCAATTGGTGTAGGAAGTATGATTAATAATACAACTGGAAGATTTAATACCACACTTGGATTTAGTGCTTTGGAAAACAACTCAACTGGAGAAGGAAATACATCTTTTGGTTTTCAGAGTATGAGAATGAATACTTCAGGAAGTAGTAATGTGAGTATAGGAGTAAATTCAATGTTCAATAACACAGTAGGAATTAATAACGTTTCAGTTGGTACGTCAACTTTAGAAGATAATATTAATGGTTCAAACAACGTAACTATGGGTACTTGGGCAGGTTTACATTTAAATAGTGGAAATTCTAACGTTATGATTGGAACTGCAGCTGGAACTACTTTAAATTCAGGTACTGCAAATATTTTAATTGGAGATAGTGTCCAAACGATGACATCTACTTCTTCAAATGAATTAAATATTGGAAACTGGATTTTTGGTAAAAACGGACAAATTGCAATCGGAAGTTTTAATAACTTACCTCAATCATTCATTACCAACTCAGATTATCAATTAATTGTAAAAAGAGGAATTAGAACAGAAAAAGTTCGAGTTGATATTGCTAGTGTGAAAAACTGGGCAGATTATGTTTTCGAAGATGATTACAAATTAATGTCATTAAAAGAACTAGATCAATACATCAAAACTAATGGTCATTTACCAAATATTCCAACTTCAGAAGAAGTAGTAAAACAAGGAGTAGATTTAGCAGAAATGAATGCTAAACTTTTAGAAAAAGTAGAAGAACTTACTCTTTACACAATTGAATTGAATAAAAAGAATGAATCACAACAAAAAAATATTGATGATTTAATTTCAAGATTAGAGAAATTAGAGAAAAACAATAAACAATAATTATAAAAATTACGGAAGATGAAAATGAAATGTAATTTTTATGAACATAAGTATTTATTTTACTTAGTTTGCTTTTTGTGCTTGGCTTCATGGAATTCCTATGGTCAAACAGATTCATTAAGTATGCTAAAAAATAAATCTTCTAAAATAGTTTTAGAAAAAAGCGTTGAAGATTATAATAAGAAACAAGAAAATGCCATCAGCAAATTTTTGAAACAAGGCTTCAAAAAAATTATTGAAACTAAAGAAGGGGAATATAGTGAGCTTATTGGTGAAAATGCCTTAGGGAAACCACAATATTTTATCGCACATAATGATAAAGTAGTTTCTGGACTGAAAGCCGATGTGCTTCAAAATGGATTTGATGGTTTGAACTTAGAAGGTAATGGTATCAGAATTGCTTTGTGGGAAAACGGTCAGCCAAGAAGAGCCCATGAAATGTTTCGTACAACTGTTCCACCAGCTGCACTTCAAAGTAGAATTGAATATGTTACTGGACAAAATGCAACGATACAAAGACATGCCACTCATATTGCTGGAACCTTAATCGGGAATCAATATTTGCCAAGCACAAGTTCGCCTTCCAATAATTTAGTGCGTGGAGTTGCTTTTAAAGGAACAATCAAAGCATGGGACTGGCTAAACGTTCCATCAGAAATGATACAAGCTAGTACAATTGATAATATTAAAATCGCGAATACTAGTTTTGGGTTAAATCCAATCTACATGCATGCGGCAGAATTCGGAAGATATAATGACATCGCCCAACAATGGGATGCTGTAATGTGTAGTAGCCCAGAATTCCAAATCGTTAAATCAGTTGGAAATGCAAGAGATGATGTTAATACAAATGGATTTCCTCAATATCCACAAGTAAATGTTTTACAAGGTTTAGACTTATTAGAAGGCGCTGGCGTAGCTAAAAATGTTTTAGTAGTAGGTTCGGTAAATTTAACAGACGGGACACCTGAAAACGGCAACTATAATAGTAGTCTAATTGACGAAGCATATAGTAGTTGGGGAGCTACAGATGACGGAAGAATTAAACCCGATTTTGTAACGCATGGTAAAAATGTTTTATCAAGTATTGAAACCCAAAATAATACGTATGGATTATATAGTGGTACTTCGCAAGCTGCTGCTGGTGTAACTGGTGGTATCGCTTTATTGCATAATTATTGGAATTCAAAATTCCCATCAAATATGTGGTCATCTACTGTTAGAGCTTTATTAGTTCACAACATTGATGAAATTGATGATAAAGGACCAGATTATAAATATGGCTGGGGTGTTGTTAATTTAGAAAAAGCAGCTACTACTATCAAACAAAGAGGTAAAAATGTAATCATCAGAGAAGATGTTTTACAAGAAGGAGATGTTATTAAAATCAATCTAGCCGCAACAGGACAAGAAGATTTAAAAGTAACATTGGCTTGGACAGATCCTGCCGGTAATGTGGTGCCAATTGATATCAATAATCCAAACGCTGCAATTAATGAAACTGCCGCAAAATTAATTAATGATTTAGATATTAGATTAATTAGAAAAGATAGCAATGGAAATGACGATTTAACTTTAATCGACCCAACTCTAAACAGTACTTCAAACAATTTGCTATTGCCATGGATTTTAAAAGAACAAATTCAAGGAAATGCATTTTCGGATTTAACCCAAAAAGCACAAAGAGGGGATAATGACAGAGATAATATTGAAAAAATTGAAGTATATAAAGATGCCATTCCTTCAACTGGAGGAATGTTTCAATTGCAAATCTCTCACAAAGAAAATTTAGTTGATGCTTGTCAAACAGGGCAACCTTTTAGCTTAATTGTTTCTGGAATCAGTTTTTGTCAAGACAATTTAGTGTTCTTACAAAATCAAGATAATGAACTTTCCGATTTTGTTGGAACTAAAGTACTTGCGAATACAATTAAAGCAAGTAATATCATTAAATTCATTCCATCACATCAAGCTATTAATCCTGATTTCGTGGAGTATAAAGCTGCAGATTTTATCGAATTATTACCACAATCTCAAAACGGAGGTACAATAGATGAAGGCTTTACAGCAGAATTTGGTTCGGATTTTCTGGCTCATATTGGTTGTACAGATGAAGATTATAACCAAAGAATTTCTTACAGCGATAAAGACATCCAAAATATTATTAATGATGAATCAATTGATAGTTCTATTTCAATGGAAAAAAGCGAAATGGTTATTTATCCAAATCCACTAATTAATGATATTCTTAACATCCAGTTTTCAATTATTGAAAGTTCTACTCTTGAAGTTCAGATTTATGATTTAACTGGGAAACTAGTTTTTGAAGATGTGAATAATAAAATATATGAAGCAGGTGTGAATAAAAAATCTATTGATCTTCAAAATTTAAGTTCTGGAACTTACATTTTATTAGCGAAATCAAAAGATAAAAATTATCAAGCAAAATTCATAAAACAATAATGTTTTTAAGTCTCCAAAAAGATACTTAAAAAAGTAATGAAGATCTACAAATGAAAAAAATTGTAACTGTATTATTTCTATTAAACGCCACACTAGGTTTTTCTCAAAGCCCAGGTGGTGTTTCGGGAAGCGAGATTTGGTCTAAAGTAAATAAAGTAACGCCTACTGGTACAACTTTCCAATATAAGGATTTTAGTTCTAGTAATAAGCAAATTCAATTAGGAACCGGAACTACTTTAACCAATTCCTTATTTAATTATAATTATTCCTTTAATTTCGATAATACAGATTATGTGTACTATCAAAGTAAATTAGAGAGTATGAAAGATGCAACAGTTTTTATTGTAAATCTTCCTCTACCTAATTCTGATCCAAGTGTTAAATATGCTTTAATTAGTACCGATTGGAATGCTGGACTAACTGTTCCAGCAGGAAGTGTTAATGAACAAGCTTTTAAATTAAGTACCACTACTTTTGATAAAAATGCCATTTCAATTACCTATCCAAGTTCTTCTTCGGCAAGACCAAATGGAAGAATTAACACATTACTATGGCATAATTTCAATGCTAAAAAAGTATATAATTCATATGGTTCAAGTGGTGAAAGTTCTATTTTAGTTGGAAAACTTTTTACAGGTTCTTTAAATTTTGTTGGAGATATTCCTGAATTTATTGTGTATAAAAGAGCTTTAAATGAAAAAGAAAAATGGAGAGTTGAAAGTTATTTGGCTTTAAAATATGGAATTACTTTAGATGAAAATGTGCATTACTACAATTCGAAAAATCAAATATTTTGGCATAAAGAAAATAATGCCATCTTTAAAAATAGAATCTTCGGAATTGGTAAAGATTTAAATTCTACATTAAATCAGAAACAATCGGCTTCTATTCATGATACGTCATTGTTGAAAAAAATGATTTTTTGGACAGGGACGCAGCAATCAGATAATAATTTAAATACAGGTCATATTGAAGATCAAAACTTCTTAATGATTGGCGATAATAATACTTCTGAAATTCCAACCTTAACGCTTACTAATGGAATTAAGAAAATGAGTAGAACTTGGTTAGTTGAAAAATTCGGACCTTCTATTCATACAACAAGTACGAACTTAAAATATATTCCAGACGCAAGCGTAACACTTCTTCCAAATGAAGCATTTTGGTTATTAATTGATAGAAATGCGAATAACACATCACTTTCAAACTTTAATGGATCTAATGTTAGTATTTATCCAGTAAGCAGTTTTGATGCCAACGGATATGCAGTTTATAATAACTTAAATTGGGCAAGTGATACTACAACTTACAATCAATTTACTTTTGGAGTAGGACCAAAAATGTTAATTTTTCCATCGGTGCAACCAATGGCTTGTAATGCTACTCAAGGAAATGTGACTGTTGAAATTAAAGGTGGTCAGCCAGTTTTCACCATCAATATTCACGGAACTGATAACCCATATAACTTACAGTTAAATCAATCGACTTCAAATTTATTTGTAACATTAAATACAGGAAATTATCAAGTTACAGTTACAGATAATACTGGTTATACGCAAACAGCATTATTTCAAGTTTCTCCAACACCAGGTATTCATTTAGAATTAGGCCCAGACCAATATTTAATGAGCGGAAACGCAATTAATTTAGACGCTTCTACTCAAGTAACTTCTACAACAGCAACTTACGAATGGTATAAAGATGATGTTTCTTTTGCTACAACTTCAAGTATTTCTGTAACAGAATCAGGAGTTTACAAATGTATAATTACAGATACTGCTACAGGATGTACAGTGGAAGACACAGTTACGATTACTTTAGTTCAACCATTAGATAAAGGAAATTATAGTAGTGTATATCCAAATCCAACTTTAATTTCAAATGAATTCCATGTGGTGGTCAATTTAGTAGAAGCAGGTCCAGCATTAATAACTATTAACGACTTTTTAGGCAAAGAGTTAATTACTAAAAAATTAGATGGCGATAAAGCCTATGACCAAACTTTTACGCTTAATGCCGCAGGAGTGTATTTAGTGAAAGTACAAACTGAAGGATTTACAACAACTCATAAATTAATAATAAATTAAACACCAATATATTCATGTATAATAATATATTAACTAGAATCAGAAAAAGAAAATTAGTTCTAGAAGTATTCGTAGCTTTAATGGTAAACTTGATGGTTTTTGCCCAACCCATTAGTTATGTAATAGGAAATAAATTTATAAAATATGATGCTTCAAGTAATTCTGGAGGAGTTTATTTATTAAATAATTCAACAAATGAAATACTACCTATTAATTCATATCCAACCTATAAAACGGAAAGAATTAATAAGAAGAGCTATATTTTAAATGTTGAAAATAAAGAAGCAGGAGCTTTTTTAGCTTTTGAAAAAAAGGGAATTATTGGTAAAAGTGAAAACTTACCTATTGACGAAGTTGCCGATAATATTTTCACATTTGATTTAAGTGACAACTTTTTAAACGAAAAAAATATTTACTTAGAATATGAAATTTTTGGTTTAGAAGACGCGAGTCAGGCCACAAAAAGTATCAACGATTTGCCTGCTACTGGAGGTTGTTTGGTTAAAACTAATAAAGAATGGTCAAAAGTTAGAGAAAAAATTGATCCAAATGGTGTTCAATTTGGAAAAAATTATATCAAGTTTACAACTTTTGAAAACGCGAATTACCAATACATGGTTCGCAATTTAAAATTGGTTTATGAAAGTAATTTAATCAAAGAACAACTTAGCTTTACTCAGTCTAATACCAATTCATATAATGGGAAAATTGCATTTAGTGGATTTGTGAAAGATAAAACCGTTTCAAAAGTTGTGGCTTCAGGAATTGAATTCCCTGTAATTAACGGAACTTTTGAAATCCAGTTAAATGAATTAGAACCAAAAAAGGAAATTTCAGTTCATTATATTAATGATAAAGGTGAAAAAATTGAAAATTCAATTAGCATCAATCAAATTATTGAAAAAGCTGATTTTGAACATAAAAGCAAACTAAATTACACACAAGTTAACAAGCTTTTTGAAAAAGATCAAGTAAATAACTTATCACTTGAAGGGGCAAAAATTGAAGCAGATAAAAATAGTTTAACTGCAAATAAAACTTTTTCGATTGCTGGTTTACGTTACGTAGACGTTCCAACACTTTCTCCAGAAATGGTGAATGTTACTTCAGATTTTTATGGTTATAGAATGTTACCTCATGGAGAACATTTTACAAATGCACCAGCAAAAATTCATTTAAAATACGATGAGAAAAAATTGCCAACAGGTTATACGGCAAAAGACATCAAAACCTTTTATTTCGATTTAGAACAAAAGAAATGGTTGGCTTTAGAAAAAGATACATTACTTTCTACCACACAAGAAATCGTTTCTAAAACGACACATTTTACAGATTTTATAAATGGTATTATTAAAGTACCAGAATCTCCAGAAACTGGTAGTTATACACCAACATCTATTAAGGATATTAAAGCTGCTGACCCAGTTGCGGGTGTAGTGAGTATTGCGCCTCCAACACCAAATAATATGGGAACTTTAAATACGTCTTTCCCTATTAAACTTCCTGCGGGTCGTAGTGGTATGGAACCAGAATTAGCGGTGAGTTATAGTTCAGATGGCGGTAATGGTTGGATGGGACTTGGATGGGATTTATCTATTCCAGGCGTTTCATTAGATACCAAATGGGGAGCACCAAGATATGATGCTTCAAATGAAACTGAAATATACGCTATGGGTGGCGGAATGTTAACTTTAAAAGACGGAACTGAATATACCAATGCCCATAGAAAAAGTGGTATCTCAAGACAAGCGGAAAGACAATTCTACCCTAGAATTGAAGGAAGCTATGCCAAAATTATTCGTCATGGAAATAACCCAACTAATTATTGGTGGGAAGTAACCGATAAAACGGGAAATAAAAGTTTCTACGGAGGATATACTGGTGGAGTTGTAAATAACGCAGTTGTTAAAACTAACGGTGGAAATATTGCCTATTGGGGTCTGTATAGAACAGAAGATACTAATGGAAATTATGTAGAATATATTTATGAAAATCAATCGGTTTCATTGCCAGGTAGACCAGGTGATAATGGAAATGAGTTTTTCATCAAAGAAATTAAATATACACTTCATAGTAGTGCTCAAGATAATTATTATAAAGTTTCTTTTAATAAATCGAACAATTATAATGTTGGAACACCTAGTACTTCTAATGATAGACCAGATGTACAAGTAAACGCTAGAAATGGTGTGGTTCAAGTTACCAAAGATTTATTAAGAGAAATTAAAGTAAGTTTTGAACAACCGGGTAACTCACAAACCATTAGAACGTATCGTTTTGATTACGAAACACACACATTCGTTAAATCGCAACTAACAAAAATTGCCGAGTATGATGCTAGTGGAGATTTGTTTTATTCTAACACAATGGAATATCATAACAAAGACGAAGCCGGTAATGTGATTAATGAAAACAACTTTATTGATTCAAATGAATCTACTATGTGGAATCATGATGATGATAATATTAAAGGAGATTTACTTTTAGGAAGTTTAGCCGCAGGTATATCTAATGAGTTTACTAATCAAGGAAGTGCCTTAGGTTCAACAAAAGGTTGGGGATTAAATGGTGGTTTATATGTTGGTTTCGGAATACCTTGTTCTGGAAGTAATTTATTTACTGCAGGTGTAAATGGTGGATATAGCTATTCTGAAAGTAAAGGGTTAATTTCTTTTATGGACGTTAATGGTGATGGTTTACCAGATAAAATATATAGAAAAGATGGGCAGATAAAGTTTAGACCGAACTTAGGTTTACCAGGTTCTACCGTAGGATTTGGAGCACCACAAGATATTACAGGGATAAATCAGTTGTCTGAAACCACTTCAGATTCAAAAAGTGTTGGTGTTCAAGCTAGTTTTGGTGTTTTTGCAGGATATACTTATAATACATCAAAAAGTATAACTAAAACCTATTTTTCTGATGTTAATGGAGATGGTTTAATTGATTTAGTAGACAATGGAAGTGTTAAATTTAATCACACTTTAAACACAAGTTATTTAAATTCGGCAAGTTTTTCTCCAGATAACAGCTTAACACAAAACCCTGTTGGTTCAGGTCCAATTAGCTCAACAGTTACGAATAATGTAACCTTAGAAACTATGGATCAGTTAAGAGACGAGAATCCACAACATGATATAGTAAAAATTTGGACTGCTCCAAAAGAGGGTACTATTTCTATAACTGGAGATAATGTTATTTTAGATCCTATAGTTCCATCACCAAGTGGTGTATTTCCTAGCAGTAGTACAGATCCGTATTTTAATGATTATGACGGTGTAAGGTTCTCCATCCAAAAAAATAATTCTACTTTCCCAGGAACAATTATTAAAGAAGGAACTATTTCTCCAACATTTAGTGGAGCAGCAACTGTAAGCAACACTCAAGTAGATATGAATATTTCTTCTTTATCTGTTGCTAAAGGTGATCGTTTGTATTTTAGAGTACAAGCTAAAGAAGAAGGTACTTTTGATAGAGTAAAATGGGATCCAATAATTACCTATTCGGGGACTAACGAAACCAACGTTGATGGAATTTCTTATTATTCTTCTGCTGCAAGTGAAGGATTTATATTATCAGCGAAAGATGTTGTTGCAATGTCTCAAAATGGTACGATAACAATGGATTGGAATACTGCATTAAGTACTATTACGCCTTATACTTTTAGTGATAATTTAACTTTTGCCATTGAAAAAGGAAATATTGATCCTACAACAGGAGTTTTTAGTGTTATAAACACATATTATGCCGATGTTAATCAATCAATCTTTAACAATTTAACTTTATCTAGTTTTGATGATGGTTTTGGAAATTCTATTCCATTAAGTGTAGTAGCAAATAATGGGTTTAGATTTTCTGTAACTTCAAGCTCAAATGTAAATTGGAAAGCTATAAAATGGGAACCTAGAATAATTTTATCACCATCAGCTGGTGGAAATGATATAATTAGTTATCCAGTAGTAGAATATGGTATTTATAATAAGAAAATCAATGAAGTACTTTCTAAAGTAAATGGATTGAATAACACTGGAATAGTAGTACGACCAGTTTTTGATCCTAATGCTTTTAACTCTTTAGCTGATGGTAATTACTTTTTCAATATTGTAGTAAAAAATAGTAATAAAAAAGTTTTAGCCTCACAAAATATTATTGTAACGGTTGACTCTTCAAATTTATCAACACCAGTTACAGTAAATGGAAATGATGATATAAGCATAGTTAATGATGTAACATCCACAATTTATGTAGAATATTTCACTTCTAATTTAGACGCTGCAAATATTGGGGCTTTAGCATCTGAGCCAATTACAGCACAAATTTATCAATCTATAAATACTACAGCAGTTACAGCTTTAACTGCTCCAACAGGAGTTAATTGTTCAGCTAGATGGATTAAAGATATTCATTTTAATGGCGTTTTAACAGCTTTAAATACTTGTTTTCCGAATTATCTGCAAATTAATGTACCTGCAAAAAATGTTATAAGAAATACTACTTATAATTTAACGGTTAATTTAAACGGAAGTGCAAGAGCAGCAGTATGGATTGACTGGAATAAAAGTACAGCTGTTGATCCAGGTGAGTATTATAATTTAACTGCTTCTTCTAATATATCACATAATTTGAATATTCTTGTGCCGGTAACAGCATTAGAAGGGGAAATTAATGTAAGAGTTCTAGGAGGTGCTACTTTGGCACCATATACAACTACTAATTTTTATACGAATCCAGTTGGTTCAGTTAGAGATTTTAAAATCAATGTGGTTTCTTTAAAAGATACTACTAAAGACATTTATTGCAAGATTGGGAATAATGAATTCGGCCCAAATTATAGAAACTGGGGACATTTTGCTTATCATGGCGGTATTGTGATTAAAAGAGGAGTTGATTTAAATGGAGATGGATTAATTAATACCCAACAAGAACGTAGGGCAGTAGTTTTAGTAGGTGGTAACCCAGTTATTATTGCAAATTATGGAATAGACTCAGGTAATAATATTATTCCAATTGATGAGAATGCACTTATAACAAATACATCTAATCCTATGGGTTCTTGTAATGGTCTTTCTGGTCAAGCTTTAATAGATTGTTTACAAGCCAATAGCACTCAAACTGCAACAAGTACTAGATTTATTAGCCTTACTCCTGACGAAGAATTCAATATTTGGTTAGGCTCTTCTAAAGAAGTGAGTGTAGATGAATATCATTTTTCAACATCAAGAATGGGTGTGAAAAATATTAAAACTATTTACGTTGAATTACCAACTGGCGGAACGACTTCAACAGCAAATTGTGATTTCCCTGTTATTAGTGGTATTTCATTAATCAACAAAGGAGAAGGAGATTCTTTTTCTATTGGTGGTTCCGTTGGTGGTGTTGGAGGTAGTTTGAATACAAGTACTAGTTTCAACTGGGCAGAGTTAAACTATATGGACTTGAATGGTGATAGATATCCAGATATTTTAACTAAAGACAATGTTCAATTTACCAATTCTTTAGGGGCTTTATCTGAAACGAGAAACCTTGGTTTTGGTCGTGTGTCTACAGGTGAAACTTCTTCATACGGAGCTGGAGCTTCAGGGTCATTTACTGTGGCTACAACTCCAGGAACTTACTTGGCATTCAATTTACCAATATTTGGAGGAATTGGGCCTATTATTATTCCAATTACTGCACCTAAAGTTAAAGCATCTGTTGGAATCAACGCTAATGTTGGAACAGGAGGAAATACAGAAAAGACATTATGGGCTGACATGAACGGCGATGGACTATCTGACAGAATCAACTTGGACGGTGGTATTAAAGTAGCCTTAAATTTAGGTTATGGTTTAGATGCTGAAAAAATTTGGGTAAATGGAACCAGCGAATTAAGTGGAACACAAACGAATTTCTCGGGTGGTGCTGGTTATACTTATGGAGATTATGCTTGGGGAGGTGGAATTTCTCTATCTGCTTCTAGAGCTTATACTCAAAGTAATTTAGCCGATATTAATGGTGATGGATTACCTGATTTGATATTAAATAATGACAGTGCGATTTTGAGCTATAGAATTAACACTGGTAACGGTTTTAATAGTAATACTTATAATAATAGTGGATATATTAGCTTTAATCGAAGTGTAGCAGAAGGTTTAAATCTTGCTTTTTCAATACCAATTACGATTGGTATACCACCAGCTTTTTGTTTTCAAATTATCATCAATCCAAGCTTTGGAGGAGAACAAACTATAAACAGAACGGAAAATTCATTAGATGACATCAATGGTGATGGATTTATGGATATTCTAAATGGTGGTAATGGAAGTACAAATGATGGTTACCTAAAAGCGCGTTTATCTAAAATTGGTAAAACTAACTTATTAAGAAAAGTAAATACACCTACTGGTGGATCATGGGAAGTTGCTTACGAAAGAGCTGGTAATACTTTTGAGTTTGCACAAAGTAAATATGTACTGAGTACAATTAAAATATTTGATGCTTTTACAGCCGATAACAACTGGTCAAATGATAGAGTTTTAACTTCTGTTGAATATGAAAAGCCTTATTTCGATCGTAGAGAACGTGAATTTTTTGGTTTTGAAAAAGTAAAAATAAATCAACATGGTGGTTTCAATACGGATATTAATATACAAGCAGCTAGTATAACATTACCTAATGTATATAGATATAGTGTACAAGAATATCATAATAAAAATTATTATTTAAAAGGTGCTGTAAAAAAAGAATCATTATTTGATGAAAATAATGTTGTCTGGACAGAAAACAAAACTACTTACGGTATTTATTTACCAGATACTGCTTTAACTACAAGTATTCTAAGACCATCTGGTTTTAATGATACGAACTATTCAACAGCTGTGGATGTAGATGCAGTAAATTATGGTTCAGGAGTTAATCATATAAGTAGTAATGTAAATTTCATTTGTACTACTTTAGATAAAGGAAGACTATTTGTTACTCCTATTGTTTCTGTAAAAACTTTCACTGAAGGACAAGCATTAGGAAGTAATAATAAATATGTGGTTACCATTATGGAAAGTATTGATGCCCATGGTAATGTAACACAATTCCGTGATTATGGAGAGCAAGGAACTGATGTGTATGTATCTAAAATTCAATATACTCCTATATCAGCAATTGAAAATGGATATGGATTTCCAAATAAAATTCAAGTTTTTGATGCGGATGGAACTACTTTAAAAAGAGAACGTACAGCACAATATAATGCTAGTGGTGACCAGGAAAGAGTTATCACTAAATTGAATGCAACGGAAGATGCTTCAGTAAAAATGGAGTATGATACTTTTGGGAATCTCTCAAAAGTAATAAATGAAAATAGTTTAGATGCAAGTGGTAATCAATACTTTAGAGCATATACTTATGATGACGTGTTACATACATTTCCAACAAATATAACGGATGCTTTTGGATATACTTCTTCTATTACTTATAATTATTTATTTGGAGTTCCTGTTTATAATGTTGATATAAATATGCAACCAATGCGTACTCGTATTGACGACCGTGGAAGACAAATTGAAATAACAGGTCCTTATGAATTATTTGTAGAAGGGGTTACAGGTGGTAGTGAAATTGGCTGGACTATTCGTTTTGAATACCAAGGCGAAACTCCAGTAGCTACTAAGGTTAATGGAGCAAGTATTGATGATGATAGTTATACTAAAGTTTATAATGGTAATGGAAGTTTCCAAGCTATTATTCCTGATAATAATGACAATAATGATCCAACAAACAGTTTGTGTCATGCTTTAACTCGTCATTTTGACCCTGAATATAGAGCGGATGAGCAAAGTGTAACAACAGCCAATCAGATCCTTACTAGTACCTTATCTGATGGTTTTGGAAAACCGATTCAAGTGAAGAAAATGTTTGCACGATATTTAGCTGCAACTTCAGGGAATGTTCCAAACGCAACAAATAACGCTATAGAATGGTTACTAGCAGGAAAAGTAAAACAAGATGCTTTTGGTAGATCTATTGAAAGTTATTATCCTACTACACAAACGGATAATTTTACAAATTTATCTACGAATATTAGTTATATACCTGCAAATGCTTTTGTATATGACAATTCATCCGATGCAGTTGAACCATCAATGGCAACTTTTGATGTATTAGATAGAAGTTTAACCACTAAATTACCTGGTGAAACCGAAGAAACTGTAATGGAATATAAAATTGAAAACAATCAATTTTTAACAATAGTAACTAATGAATTAGGACAAGTTCAAAAATCTTTTACAGATATAAAAGGAAGAACCACAGAAACTTTAGAAGAGTCAGTAACTGGTGATATTCTTACAGCATTTGAATATAATAACCTTGGTGAATTATTAAAAGTTACTGATGTAGCTAATAATATCACAACTAGTTCTTATGATTTAGCAGGAAGAAGATTAGAATTGCGTCATCCTGATAATGGAATTACACAATTTGTGTATGACAGAGCAAGTAATATGATTGAACGTAAAACGTCTAATTTATTATATGCTGGACAAAGTATAGAATATAAATATACGTATAATCGTTTAGATGAAATTAAGTACCCACAGAATCCTGAAAATAATGTTCATTATTATTATGGTACGGCTGGGAATTCAGATGCGGCCAATGACAATGCCGTTGGAAGATTATGGTATCATGTAGATGCTACGGGTACACAATACATGAAATACGGTCGTTTAGGAGAATTAACTTTAAACCGTCGTTCGGTAGCAGTGCCTGGAGATAGAGTGTATTGGTTTCAAACAGAATGGACTTATGATACATGGAACCGTGTAAAAACTATTAAATATCCTGACCAAGAGTTAGTAACATACAAATACAACAAAGGTGGTGAGCTTCACGCCATGATTAGTGAAAAAAATGGCACACCAAATAAAGACATTATCAGTCAGTTAGGGTATGATAAATTCGGACAACGTGTGTATTTACGTTATGGAAATGGAACGGAAACCACTTATAATTATCAAGCGGAGCGCAGACGTTTAGACCGAATGAAAGTGCAGTCAAATACTACTTATGGCGCGGCTTCTACTAGACAATTTGTAAACAACAAATACAATTATGATGCTTTAAGTAATGTATTGTCAATTCAAAATAATACGGTTGCGATGCCAACCACTACTCAAATTGGAGGTAGAAGTTGGCAAGAGTTTACCTATGATGATTTAAATCGCTTAACGACAGCTTCAGGAAACTTTGTAGGACGAAATGATAATGGAGTAGGTTACAACCATAGTAAGTATACAATGGCTATGAGTTATGACAGCCAGCATAACATAATTAATAAAATACAAAATCATGAAACAGCTGTAAGTACGAGTCCAACTGCTGTGGCAGGTACATGGACACAGGTAGAACAAACCTCTTACAGTTTAAATTACCAAGATTATAATACAGCTGATTATAATGTGGCAGGATATGAATATAAGCAACCACATGCACCTCGTAAAATTGTGGATCAACCAACTTTACCAGGTTGTTGTGATCCTGCAACTGATGTTAGAGTAAAAACTAAAACTTTTGAATATGACAGAAATGGTAACCAAACTAAAGTTACAAGTAAAATTTGTACGAGCGAAACCGTTGAAATCATTAGAGAAAACCTATGGGATGAAGAAAACCGTTTAAGAGCGATTGACTTAAACCCAGAAGCGAATACCATACATCCTATAGCGATTTATACCTATGATGCAGGTGGTGATCGTGTAATAAAACAAAATGCTACTAGTGTAGCTATTTATGAAAATGCCAAACAAGTTGGTACAGCTATAAAATCCGATTTTATGTTGTATCCAAGTGGTATGTTAGTAGCACGACCAGCAGCTGATGGTACAGGAGCATTAAGTTATACCAAACACTATTTTGCAGGGACACAACGTGTGTCTTCTAAAATTGGTACGACTTCTAATTTAGGTAAGTTTTTACAAGATTGGACGTTAATTGAAAACAGTAGTGGTGGCGCACCAATAAACTTAGTGAGTACTAGTCATGACCAGTTAACAATAGCAGAAACAGGTGTAACCCATGTATATACGCAATTTGAAATTACTCCAACACCAACGTTTAGTAGTAATACAGCATTCTTGCCAGTTTCTAGCTTTACTGAGACTGGTACTGAAACGGAAGCTTATTGGTTTCATCCTGACCATTTAGGCAGTAGTAGTTATATAACTAACTTTACGGGTGAAGTAAGCCAGCATGTGGAATACTTTGCATTTGGTGAAACGTTCATTGAAGAGCATAAAAACTCGCACAATAGTCCATTTAAATTTAATGGGAAAGAGTTAGATGAGGAAAGCGGATTATATTATTATGGAGCTAGATATTACGACCCAAGACTTTCACTTTGGACAGCTACTGACCCGCTTAGTGGTTTTAACCCAATATTTGAAGTCGACAATTATTTTGACGGTGACCATAATGGTGGGATTTATAATTCATTTAATCATGCTACTTATAGTTATTGTTATCAAAATCCTATAAAATTAATTGATCCAAATGGGAAGCAAGTTAAATCTGAATATTTGGGCTCATTTAGTACAAATAGTTCAATGTTTAATGGAATTGTTGATGGTTTTATTGATAGTATACCGGGTATAGGTGCCTTAAAAGAAATTTATAAATTAACTACAAATAGTGAATATAGATCTAAATTATTCACAATGATTAAAGATATTGCTGCGAATCCAGCAGAATTTCTTAAAACTGTAGCTAAAGATAAATATGAAGCATATAAAGCGGTTTTAAGTGGTGGTGGAACAGATCAGCAAAGATATGATGTTGGTAATGATTTGGGTGGTTTATTATTTGGTTTAATATCAGG
>CAMLRV010000020.1 GCA_946482495.1 uncultured Flavobacteriia bacterium | reverse complement strand
TTAATAAAATAATATTTATGAAGAGATAATTAAAACAATTAACCAATTTGTTTTAGTGTTTTTCTTGGTAAGTAACGTATCTATTTCTTAACCTATTGAAATCATTGTATAATTCGGCTATAGTAATATCAGACAATTTAGAATCTAAAACTTGACTATAAATTAAGTCTTCTTCTGTTAGTCCGTATCTTTTAATTGATATTTTCAACGTTTTAACCGCCATTTTTGTATCATTATTTCTATAATAACAATTAGCGAATTCAAAATACACTTCTTTTAAATCGTCATTTTTAGCTAATTTCACATAAGCTTTATACGATTTAATAGCTGCATTATAGTCTTTTTCTAAAGCAAATTGCCTTGCCTCTTTCAAAAGTAAATCTTTGTCTTTTGCAAAAGTTATTTGACCCACAAATAACATAACGAATAGGAAGATAATTTTTTTCATAATACAGAGGGATTTTTGAATTATATTCCCTAAGTTAAAAATTAAATTCCAATTTACCAAAATCAAAACCCTCGGCAACCCCTATTTTTAGGGCTTTCAAACTTGTATTTTTTTTCAAATTCTAACTATTCGGCAATATTGCTACTTTTAATTTTCTGATTTTACAGAAAAGTTAGAATATCATATAAAATTGCAACAATATGATAAAAATTCACTTTTTCTTAAAAAAATAAAAAACCTCACTAAATTCTTACAAGATAATGAGGCTGAAAAGGTTTTTTGTGATATTTATTCGGTATTTATTTTCCGATGTGATTTACTTTATGAATTTTTCTAAAATATTTTACCGGCAATGGCTTTAATATTTTCTGCTTTACCCATAGAATAATAATGTAAAACTGGAATTCCTGCTGCCACTAATTCGGCACTTTGTTGCACACACCATTCGATACCGATTTGTTTTACGGCATCATTATCTTTAGCTTTTACCACTTCCATAATTAAATCATCTGGCAATTCTAAACTGAATCGGTGTGGAATTAAGTTTAACTGTTTTTTGGTTGCGATGGGTTTTAATCCTGGAATAATTGGAACTGTAATTCCGGCAGCACGACATTTCGCAACAAAATCGAAAAACTTCTGATTATCGAAAAACATTTGTGTGATGATATAATCGGCACCATTTTTAATTTTTTGTTTTAAGAAATGAATATCGCTATCTAAACTTGGTGCTTCCATGTGCTTTTCTGGATAAGCGGCCACACCAATACAAAAATTAGTTTTGTTGGAATTTTGCAAATCAGCATCTAAATAAATTCCATTATTCAAATCATTAATTTGAGAAACTAATTCGGAAGCAAAAGCGTGACCTTCTTTTTCTGGTTTGAAGTAAATTTCACTTTTCACAGCGTCACCACGAAGTGCCACTACATTATTAATCCCTAAGAAATCTAAATCAATTAGCAAATTCTCCGTGTCTTCTTTAGTAAATCCACCACATAAGATATGAGGAATAGCGTCTACATTATATTTATTTTGAATTCCGGCACAAATACCAACCGTTCCAGGGCGTTTTTTCACAATTTTCTTTTGCAACAAACCGTTAGGTAATTCTTTAAATTCATATTCTTCACGATGATACGTTACATCAATAAATGGCGGATTGAATTCCATTAACGGATCAATACTATCAAAAATAGATTGAATATTTTGACCTTTTAACGGTGGTAAAATCTCGAAAGAAAACAAAGGTTTTCCGTTGGCTTTTTCTATATGTTGGGTTACTTTCATCTTTTTGTTTTGTTTCAAGTTTCAGGTTTGCTTCGCCCGGTCGCTATAGCTCGGGTCAGGTTTCAGGTTAATTAACTTGAAACTTTAAACCTGAAACAAAAATTTAATCT
Organism: uncultured Flavobacteriia bacterium; assembly: GCA_946482495.1. The sequence continues at coordinate 15,199 of CAMLRV010000020.1, read as the reverse complement.
GCAATATTCGGCGCTAACCATTTTTCTGCTTGTTTTACACTTATATTTCTTCTTTTGGCATAATCTTCAACTTGGTCTATTTTAATCTTTCCTAATCCGAAATATTTACTTTTCTCGTTAGCAAAATAATATCCTGAAACAGAAGCGGCTGGCCACATTGCCATACTTTCTGTTAGTGTTACACCAATATTATCTTCCACATTTAATAGTTTCCAAATCGTTGGTTTTTCTAAATGATCTGGACAAGCTGGATAACCTGGTGCAGGACGAATTCCTTTATATTCTTCTTTAATTAACTCGTTATTGGTTAAATTTTCATCTGAAGCATAACCCCAAATTTCTTTACGAACTTTTAAGTGTAAATATTCCGCAAAAGCTTCCGCAAATCGGTCTCCCAAGGCTTTTGTTAAAATAGAATTATAATCGTCTAATTGACTTTCAAATTCATTTGCTTTTTCATCCACACCAAAACCAGTAGTTACACAAAAACAACCAATATAATCTTGTATACCACTTTCTTTTGGCGCAACAAAATCAGCTAATGCAATATTTGGCGCGCCAGCTGTTTTTTGAGATTGTTGACGTAAAGTCAGAAACTGGAAGCTGGAAGCTGGAAGATTTACTTCAATATCATCATCATTGACAGTATTTGCAGGAAAAATTCCTAAAATGCCTTTTGCGGTAAACCATTTTTCTGAAATGATTTGCGTTAGCATTTTTTGGGCATCTGCAAATAGTTGTGTGGCTTGTTCACCTACTACTTCATCCGTTAAAATCGCAGGATATTTTCCGTACAATTCCCACGATTGAAAAAACGGCGTCCAATCGATAAAATCAACTAATTCCGAAAGTTCTACCTCAACCGTTTTTGTTCCAATAAAATTTGGTTGTATAGGTTGATAGTTTTCCCAATCAATTTTAAACTTATTTTTACGTGCTTCTTCAATCGTTAAGAAATTTTTCTCGCGACTTCTGTTTAAATAACCCTCACGTAATGTGTTGTATTCTTCACGTAAGGCATCAGAATAACTTGAATTTGTTTCTGTATTTAATAAGTTTGAAGCGACTGTAACTGCTCTTGACGCATCATTTACATGTACTACAGTTGCCTCATATTCTGGAGCAATTTTCACAGCCGTGTGTGCTCGAGAAGTGGTTGCACCACCAATCATCACAGGAATTTTGATATTTAACTTCTCCATTTCTTTGGCTAAATACACCATTTCGTCTAATGACGGCGTAATTAATCCACTTAAACCGATAATGTCTACATTTTCTTTTACAGCCGTTTCGATAATTTTTTCTGGCGGAACCATAACTCCTAAATCGATGATTTCGAAATTATTACAAGCCAAAACTACCGAAACAATATTTTTACCAATATCATGCACATCACCTTTTACGGTTGCCATTAATACTTTTCCAGCTGAAGATGATGCAGTTGAATCTTTCTCTGCTTCAATAAATGGTAATAAATAAGCCACCGCTTTTTTCATTACACGAGCCGATTTTACTACCTGAGGCAAAAACATTTTTCCGCTTCCGAACAAATCTCCCACCACATTCATTCCATTCATTAAATTGATTTCGATGACTTCGATAGCTTTAGAAGCGTTTATTCGGGCTTCTTCCACATCAATTTCAATAAATTCGTCAATTCCTTTCACTAAGGAATGTGTTAAACGTTCTTGAACTGATTCGTTTCTCCATTCGGCCACAGCCTTCTCATTCGTTTTAACATCTCCTTTAAAACTTTCTGCTAAATCCAATAATCTTTCCGTAGCATCTTCTCTCCTATTTAAAAGTACATCTTCCACATGTTCTAATAAAATCGGATCAATTTCATCGTAAATTTCTAACATTTCTGGATTCACGATTCCCATAGTCATCCCATTTTGAATCGCATGAAAAAGGAAAGCCGAATGCATCGCTTCACGTACTTTATCATTTCCACGAAACGAAAACGACACATTACTTACTCCGCCCGAAATATTCGCATAAGGTAAATTTTCACGAATCCATTTTGTAGCTTGAAAAAAATCTAAAGCGTTTAATTTATGCTCTTCCATTCCGGTAGCTACCGGGAAAATATTAGGATCGAAAATAATGTCTTCGGCTGGAAATCCAACTTTTTCAACCAAGACATCATAACTTCTTTTACAAATTTCTATTCGACGTTCATAGGTATCTGCTTGTCCGACTTCGTCAAAAGCCATCACAATAACAGCTGCACCATAACGTTTTATTAATTTCGCATGATAAATAAATGTTTCTTCACCTTCTTTTAAGGAAATAGAATTTACAACGGCTTTTCCTTGCACTACTTTTAAACCTGCTTCGATGATTTCCCACTTTGAGCTATCAATCATCACAGGAACTCGGGCAATATCTGGTTCAGCCGCAATTAAATTCAGGAATTTTGTCATAGCATATACACCATCTAACATTCCTTCATCCATGTTGATGTCGATAATTTGCGCGCCACCTTCTACTTGATTTCTTGCAATATCAAGAGCTTCCTCGTATTTCTCTTCTTTAATTAATCGAAGAAATTTACGTGAACCTGTAACATTAGTTCTTTCACCCACATTAACGAAAATAGATTCTTCATTAATGAAAAGCGGTTCTAATCCTGAAAGTTGTAAATTTATTTTATTGTTTCTTGACATTTTATTTCCTCATCATGAGCTTTACGTTTTAAAGCAAACTATTTATTTTTTTATAATTATCAACAACTTCTTTCCAAAAAACTTTACTCTGACTAAAATATTTATTGAGTTTGTTTTTTTGTTTTTGTATGAAGTTACCTAAAACTATTCTTTTTAAATTCTTATTTTTCATTACCTATTTGCAAGAAATTCTTGCTTTTTTTTTAAACCCATTCAGGGCTTAAACTCTAAATAGGTTGATTATTTTAATTTTCTTGGTTTAAATTCGGCTGCGACATCTGCAATTAATTTAATGTGTTCTGGTGTGGTTCCGCAACATCCACCAATAATATTGATTAAATTGTCTTGAAGATATTCTCGAATTAATACTTGCATTTCTTCTGGCGTTTGATCATATTCTCCGAAAGCATTTGGTAAACCAGCGTTCGGGTGCGCCGAAATATTTAATTGTGTATTATGCGCTAATCTTTTTAAATATGGTTTTAACTGATCGGCACCTAAAGCGCAATTGAAACCTACGCTTAACAACGGAATATGCTGAATGGAAATTAAAAAAGCTTCCACGGTTTGTCCGGATAAGGTTCGTCCTGAAGCATCTGTAATGGTTCCTGAAACCATAATTGGAATATCTAAATTTCGTTCTTCCTTCACTTCTTCAATAGCAAAAAGTGCTGCTTTCGCGTTTAGCGTATCGAAAATGGTTTCTACTAAAAGCACATCAGAACCACCATCTATTAAAGCTTCCACTTGTTGTTTATAAGCAATCCTTAATTCATCAAACGTTACGGCACGATAACCTGGGTCGTTTACATCTGGCGACATAGAGGCCGTTCGATTTGTAGGTCCGATTGAACCTGCAACAAATCGAGGTTTATCTGTAAATTCATCTGCGACTTCACGAGCAATTTTAGCCGATTGATAATTCAATTCGTACACCAAATCTTCCATGTGATAATCTGCCATACCGATTGTTGTTCCAGAGAAAGTATTCGTTTCTACAATATCTGCACCAGCTTTAAAATACAAACGATGCACTTCTTTAACAGCTTCTGGTTGCGTTAAAGAAAGTAAATCGTTATTTCCTTTTAATGGATGTGGAAAATCCTTAAAACGCTCACCACGAAAATCTTCTTCCTCAAATTTATTGCGTTGCAACATCGTACCCATAGCACCATCTAAAACCAAAATTCTTTCTTGAATGGCTTGCTGAATGGTACCTTGAGATGCTAAAGTGGCAACTGAAGTTGATAATGTGATGTTATTTGACATTTTAATACTATTATGTTTTTTAATAAAAATTGTTCATACGTTTGTTACTCTCATTAAAATTGAAACAAGAGCAAACGAAATTGATATCAGCGAAAAGTGGTGAAAATTTTCTGGTTATCTGCTCCCAATAAATCGGGATAGAATGTAGCACCTTTCTCGTTTTAGAAAGCAAGAGGTTGCTAAGGCTTCGCTGGGTCTAATCCCTCCACCTTTCGTGATAACAATCATTATGTTTATGAACGGTGCAAAGGTAATAAAAAAATATAAAAAAGAAATTTTTTCTAAATTTTAATAATATTAATTAAATAAATAGTTTTTATTTCTGTTAAAACTTAAAAAATAAAAATAAAAAACTACAAAAATCTTTTTTAAATTATATTTTATCAATCACTCTTAATATATCACCGAAAACGCCACGCGCTGTAACAGAAGCTCCTGCTCCTGCTCCTTGAATCACAATCGGACGTTCACCATACGATTCTGTATAAATTTCAAAAATAGAATCGGAACCTTTCAATTGTCCTAAAGCTGAATTTTTTGGAACTGAGACCAATTTCACATCTAAATTTCCTTTATCTTGTTGTAAATCACCAGACAATTCTCCAATATAACGCAATACATTTCCTTCTTCTTGATTTTCTTTAATGGTTTTATAGTGATAATCTAAAAGATTTAAATTCTCTAAGAAGTTAGAAGTTGTTAATGAACGTAATTCTACTGGAATTAAATTCTGAATCTCAATTTCATTAAATTCGTTTTGCAAATCTAATTCGCGAGCCAAGATTAACAATTTTCGCGCTACATCATTTCCACATAAATCTTCACGCGGATCTGGTTCTGTATAACCTAAAGCAATTGCTTCTTTCAATACTTCACTAAAAGGTTTGTCTTCTACAGAAAAATGATTAAAAATATAACTCAATGTTCCAGAGAAAACTCCTTTAATTTTCGTGATATTTTCACCTGAAAGATGCAATAATTTAATCGTATCAATTAATGGTAAACCTGCACCAACATTAGTTTCGTATAAATAATTTTTCTGATTATCTTCCAAAGCATTTCGAATATCTTTATAAAAACCATAACTTAATGTATTGGCTATTTTATTGGAAGAAACCACATCGAAACCGTTTTCAATCAGTTCCAGATAATTCCCAACAAAACTACTACTTGCGGTATTATCCACAGCAATTAAATTTTCCAAATGATTTTCTTTAGCGTATTTAATCACATCATAAATATCATAGGCTACACCTTCATTTTCAATATCTGCTTTCCAATTTTCTTTAATTCCAACTTTATCAATTAGTAATTTTGTAGAATTCGCCACAGCGAAAATATTAAGGTTAATTCCTTTTCTAATTTCGATATTTTTTGCCGACGATAAAACCTGATTGATAAGTGTTCCACCCACTAAACCATGACCAAAAACAGCAATGTTTATTTTTTTAGTTTGTCCGAAAATTTCCACATTAATAACATTCAACGCGCGTTTTAAATCGGTTTTCTTTACCACTAAACTCACGCTATTTCCTGTTATGATATTGTTGAATAAAATTGGAGTAATTTTGTTTTTAACCAAAGACGAATACAGTTTGTGAAACGTACTTAAATCTTGCCCGGTAATAGAAATTGCTGCGATATTATTATCTACCGAAACCCGACTCACATCTCCGAAAAGCAATTCTTTAGAAAATTCTTTTTCCAAACCTTGTAAAGCCTCAATTGCTCGATCAGTGCTTACCACAATTCCTATTCCTCGTTCCGAAGAACCTTGAGAAATAATACTCACGCTAATTTTATTTAGCGCCATTACACTGAAAATTCGAGCATCGACACCCGCTTTTCCTAATAAACCTTTTCCCTCTAAATTGACTAAAGAAACGTTATCCAAAACAGATAATTCTTTAATTCCCTTGTACTTAAATTCTTTTTGTTCTGATTTTAAAATTGACATAATTAATTTGTGTGTTTAGTGTTAAATATTGGTTTTAATATATTGTTTAAACTTTGGTATTCAATTAAGAAAGCATCGTGACCATGAATAGAATTTATTTGATGATACGTGATATTTTTTGTGATGTTACTTAATAAATTGTGCGTATTCACATTTTCCTGTGGTGCGAAAAAATAATCTGAATCAATAGCTATTTGGTGAATTTTGGTCACGCTCTTTTTTGCAAAATTTTGCAAATCACTTATTGAACTAGTTTCACCAATTGTTTTTAATAAGTGATTCATTAATTTATAAGCACTTAATTCAAACCTATTGGTTAATTTTTCACCGTGATGCAATAACCACGATTCCACTTTATAACTATTTTGATTCGTGTTTTTTTCAGCATTAAATTTTGCTGTTAATGATTGTGGTGTTCTATACAAAAGCATAGCGTGTAATCTGGCGTCATGAATTGGATTTTTTGAATTATTTAAAATTACATCTTGAACCAAAACATTTCCAATTAACCAATCATTTGCTTTCCAATTTGTAGCAACCGGAATTAAATTTAGAACTGCATTTGGTTTTAATAATGACATTTCCCAAGCAATTGCCCCGCCTAAACTTCCTCCAATGACAGCGAAAAGTTGGCTGATTTTTAAATATTCCAAACCTTTCCAAAAAAGCGAAGCGATATCTTTTGTGGTGAAACTTTTATAATTTTCAATCAAGTTTTCCGAAACCTCATCGTAACCATTTCCAGGGATATTGAAAGCGATTATGGTGTATTTCTTTGTGTCAATCACTTTATTTTCTCCAATTATATCATTCCACCAACCTGTTTCACCTACTACATTTGAATTTCCGGTTAAAGCGTGATTTACCAACACAATTGGTGCCTTACCAATTGGCAGACCAAAAGTTTGGTAAGACAAATTGAATTTATTTACTTCTCCATTTTGAAGTAAAAAGTTTGCAATTTTTATATTTTGTAATGTTTTCATTTATTTTTTAAACTTCAATTTTTGAATACTTTTCTGATTTAACTCAGAATAAAAAACCCTTTTGGAACAATTACCAAAAGGGTTTTTAGTGAACTAAAACTAAATTAACTCTTTACTTTTGGCAATAGTTAGTTGGAACGCACATGTACATTGTCATTCGGTTAAACATATTGGTATAAATTATATTTTTCATTTCTTTTTTGAATTAAAAAAGCCTCTGTGTTGACAGAGGCTTAAAAAGTTGCATTGTTGTTTGGTTGTTGGTTTTATGCAATATTAGCCTCTGTGGAAAATTTCCACATCGTAGTACGAATAACATGCATTATATTTTTCATTTTTTTGATTTTTTGACAGGGCAAATCTAGAATTATTTTCTACAAATAAAAAATAAATAGATAAATTTTCTAAATTTTATTATTTTAAAGTCTCTTTTGTGATTTTTATTCTAAAATTCGTTTTGAAAAGTCAAAATAATTCTATCAAATCAAAAAATTAACTTAAAAAATCTTCAATAGCATTCTGATACTAAAAACAATAACTAAAAAAGCTACTAACAACAAGGCTAATTTTTGAGGCAATTTACCTGCTAATTTAGCAGCAAAAGGTGCTGCAATGCCACCGCCAATGATTAATCCAGCAATAATATACCAATGACTCACACCGATTGATGCAAAAAATGTAATGGAAGCGGCTAACGTTATAAAAAATTCAGCCAAACTTACAGTTCCCACAACATATTTTGATTTTTTCCCTCTCGACAATAAGGTAGATGTTACAATTGGTCCCCAACCACCACCACCAAAAGCATCTAAAAACCCTCCAGCAAAACCTAAAAACCCTGTATTATTTACACTTTTACGATCAATTTTTTTACGAATAGCAATTCGCAACAAACTAAAACCAATTATCATAGTATATGTTGCTAAAACACCATAAGTTATTTTTTCATATTTACTTCCAAAATAGACTAACAACAAAGCGCCGGAAACCGCTCCAATTACACCAGGAATAACCAACCACCAAAGCAGTTTTTTGTTAACATTGCCAAATTTATAATGTGAAAATCCGCTAATTCCACTTGAAAACATTTCTGCTGTATGAATACTTCCGCTAATTGCTGGTAATTTTATTCCTAACAACATCATACTGGTTGAACAGGTTACACCATAACCTAAACCAACAGCACCATCAACTAATTGTGCGAAAAAACCAACCAACAACATTCCATAAAAAGCATTTGGAATTTGATTGGTAAATTCTTTCACTTGATTAATAGACACAATTCCTGAAAATCCATATCCTAAAAAAACTGCAAAAAACAATACCGTTAATTGAAAAGTTAAGTTCTTATACTTTTTTTTATCGGTTTTTTTCTTCTTAAAAACTGCAGTCGCTTCATTTAAAGCAGCTAATTTTTCTTGAAAATCGCCTTTATGTTGGTTTCTAAAATTGTTTAATTGAACAATACTTTCGTCAATTTCATCAGGTATAACATCTGTAAAATATTCTCGTAAACGCTTCGCAAAAACTGGCGATTTTCCGTTGGTAGAAATAGCAATTTTTAGATTTCCTTTATTCACAATCGAACCCAAATAAAAATCGCACAAATCTGGTTGATCAGCTGCATTGACTTTAATTCCTTTTAACTTTGCCAATTTTCTAACATTTTGATTTATTTCCGAATTATCTGTTGCAATAATTACAAAATCTTTATTCTCTAAATCAGTTGCTTCAAAAGTTCTTTCTTGAAAAGAAATATTTTCATTTTGATGAATTAATTCTAACAACTTTGGATGAAAAGTAGTTGCTACTAAGTTCAAATTAATTTTGGGATTTTGCTTTAATAAGGTTTCTGTTTTTTCCAAACCCACATTTCCGCCTCCAACTATTAAAAATTGTGCTGTTTCAGTTTTAAGAAAAACTGGAAATAATGTATTACTCATCTTTTTTCTTTTTTAAATCGATACTATGGAAAATGGACAATCTTAAAATGTCTCTGTTATAAAAATCGATTCCTGATTTTTGTTGTTGAAACCAATTCATATAACCTAATTCTACAGCATAAGAGTTATTTATTTTATAATTGAACGCGACATAAATTCGATTTTGGTCGAAAGTATTTTTTACGATTTTATTCCCCACATTAAACATAATTTCATCTTTAATTTTTGCGATAAAAGCTTGTTCTTTACCATTCTTCCAAATCGAAAAATCTAATCCTAATTGATACCGCAACCGAAAATTTGAAAAACGGTAACCACCTACTAATTCTTCATTTTCTACATCATGGAAAAATCTGACTTCCACTTTATATCTATGATTTATCGCTACAATTCCGATTTTCTGTTTCTGATTGAATCCGAAATCGGGACGCAATTCGGGAACTGTTAAATTACTTTCTGAGTTGGGATCATTCGGATTTTGCAAAAACAATGTCATTCCAACAGAAACATTCCAATCACCAAGTAACTTTCTTTCTAAATTCGACCTAAAAACTAATTGATGTTGCGCAGTTGGATTGTAAAACTGTCTTTCTTGAATTTCACTATTTAATGTCCAATTTTCATTAAACTTCAAATTATTGTAATATCCATACCAAATTAGTTGTTGATTTTCTACTTTTTTTTGCGCTAAAAAAAATTCTGGAATCATTAAAATGATTACTAAAACTAACTTCTTCATTATTGTAAAATTGTTCTAAAAGCAAAATCTCCAAAAGTTTCATTTTCGAATTTTTCCTTTACATATCGACCTAATAAAACATCCACCTCATCCAAAATTTGAGCTTCTGTTTGTTTTTCTTTGTAAATTTTATTTAACCTTTCGCCAAATCTGTCGCCACCTAACATAAAATTATATTGTTCCGGACCAGTTCCTACGAAGCCAAGTTCTGCGACATATGGTCGACCACAACCATTTGGACAACCCGTCATACGAATCGTAATTTCATCATTGGTTAATTTGTATTTTTCTAAAATTGGTTCAATTTTCGTAACCAAAACTGGCAAGTAACGTTGTGCTTCCGCTAAGGCTAACGGACAAGTTGGTAATGCCACACACGCCATTGAATTTCTTCGTAACGCACTGACTGGTTTTTCAATGTTATGTTGGAACAACAAAGCTTCTATTTTTGACTTATATCTTTCTTCAATTTCGCCTAAAATCAGATTTTGATTTCCTGAAAAAATGAAATTATTGATGTTCAATTTTGCCAATTCATACAGAAATTGCTTTTGATAGGGTTTCACCACTCCATGTTCCACAAACAAAGTATAAAACCATTTGCCTTGGTGATTTTTCTCCCAACCAAAACGATCACTTCTTTCTGTAAACGTGTATTTTCTTTCTGGTTCAAATTCAAATCCGATTCGTTTTTCTAATTCTTTTTTGAAACCTTCCACCGTTAATTTATCGACCGTATATTTCAATCGAGATAATTTTCTATCTACACGATTTCCAAAATCACGCTGAATCGTTAAAATTTCATACACTGCTTTTAATGTTTTTTCTTCCGAATCAGTAAAACCAATAATACTTCCTAAACGAGAATACGTATTCGGATTTCCGTGTGTTGTAGCTAAACCACCACCGATTGCGATATTGAATCCTTTCAAAACATTATTTTCGATAATCGCTATAAGTCCGATATCGTTTGTAAATACATCTACATCATTACTTGGCGGAATGGCGATGGCGATTTTGAATTTTCTTGGTAAATAACGGTCTTCATACAACGGATCGGCTTCTGAAGAACGTTCGTAAATTTTTTCACCATCGATAAAAACTTCGTAATACGATTGCGTTTTTGGCAACAACAACGTTGAAATTTTATCCGCATACTCATAAATTTCTTGATGAATAGCTGAAATTTGCGGATGCGAACTCACAATCACATTTCGATTTACATCACCACACGCCGCAATAGAATCTAGTTTTGCGGTATTAAACGCTTGAATTGTTGGTCGTAATTGATGCTTTAATAAACCGTGTAATTGCACCGTTTGCCTTGTTGTAATTTTTAATGTTCCTGTTCCGAATTGTTCTGAAATTTCGTGTGTAGCAAGCCATTGCTCTGCATTAATTACACCACCCGGAATTCTCAAACGAATCATAAAGGAATACAATTTGTCTAGTTTTTTAGCAGCTCTTTCTGCTCTCCTGTCACGGTCGTCTTGCACATACATTCCATGAAATTTCACTAACGTTTCGTCGTCGGGACGCACATTTCCAGTATGATTATCTAAATCGATACTTTCTTTTAACGTTCCTCTAAGACCATCACTTTTGGTCTTGATATATTCTACTGCTGATAATTTTTCGCTCATATTTTTTTATTTAAACCTGTCAGATTTAAAAAATCAGACAGGTTGGTTCTAGTAAACGTCTTTCTGATATTTTCCTTGATTTTCTAATTCCTCCAAAATTTGTTTGGCTTCATTTTCTGAGATATTTCGTTCTTTAGCAATTACCTCAACAATGGCATTTTCTACATCTTGACTCATCGGATTTTTTTGTCCGCAGATATAAATACTTGCACCGTTTTCTAACCAAAAATTAAACTCCTTTGCTTTTTCTCTGATTCTGTCTTGTACATAAATTTTTCGTTCTTGATCTCGTGAGAAAGCCGTGTCTAATTTGGTCAAAACACCAGTGGTTAACCATTCTTGAATTTCGGTTTGATAATAGAAATCGTGGACAAAATGTTGTTCTCCGAAAAACAACCAGTTCTTACCATCAGCCCCAATAACATCTCGTTCGGCTAAGAAACTTCTAAAAGGTGCAATTCCGGTTCCTGGACCAATCATGATAATATCCGTTTCGTCATTTGGCAATCGGAAATTGTTGTTTTTATGTATGTAAAATTCCAGTTCATCTTCCAAAGGAAAATCAGCCAAAAACTCAGAAGCCAAACCCGATTTAACTTCATTTTCAACTTTGAATTTATTCAGACTCACCGTTAAATGTACTTGTCCGTTGTGCGCTTCAGAAGAGGAAGAAATAGAATACAATCGTGGTGCAATTTGCAAAAGCAAAGCAACTACATCATTCAGATTTACTTTTTTAGGATTGTATTTTTGAATGATGTCCAACAAATCTGATTTCTCTTCAATGATTTCAATTTCAAATAATTTAGAGAAAGCTTCCAATGATTTTTTCGACAAACCTCGAACATTTTTATCTAAAAGAATCGAATGATTTTCTTCTTCAAAATAATTAGCAATTGCTTTAATTTCATCATCATTATTTTTCGGAATTACACCTAATGCATCACCAGGTTCGTAATTAATTTCATCATCCGACTCAATTTCGATATGATAGGTTTCTTTATTCGAACCGATATCATTCAACACCACTTTATGACTAATTTTTCCGATATAATTTTTCTTGTGAGAAGTTGTAGAAGTTGTTGTTTTCACTTCATTGATCACAGAAGAACCTACATTTTGAAAAGCTTTTTGCAAATCGTTTTCCCAAATTGTAACCGTTTCTGCAAAATCGACATCAGCTTTCACTAATGGCAACAAACGTTTCGCACCTTTTTCTGCTAAAACTTCATCCAACAAAATTCCTGCATTACAGAAAAGTGGATACGAAGAATCGCCTAATCCTAAAACCGCAAAAGAAACTTGGCGCAAATTCACATTTGACGCTTTTAATTTTTCATAAAAAGTCACAGCATTCTGAGGAAATTCGCCTTCACCTTGTGTGCTCATTACAAACAAAACCGCAACTTCTTTTTCTAATTTTGATACATCATATTGAGATACGTCAATCGCTTTTGCTTGAATTTTGTTCTTTTTAAAATTCGCCAATAAACCAGAAGCTACTTTTTTAGAATTTCCAGTTTCAGTTCCGTACACAATTAGAGGTTTCAAAGCAACTGAAGAAATCGCTTTAGTTTCTGTTGTTCCGCCAAGAAGTTCCACACTATCTAAATAGCCAGATAGATAGCCTTTTGTCCAGATAATTTCTTCTTTGGAAGCACTTTGCGCCAATTGTTGTAATAATGATAGTTTCGTTTCAGACAGCATTTTGGTAAATATTTTTATGGTTATCGAAATAAGATTCAGCGGTGTTTTTCTCTACAAACCAAGAATAATCTTGATGTAAATTCACCACTTTTCCAATGATTAATAATGTCGGGACAAACTCAAATTCTGGTAATGATTTTGTTTGAATATCATCAAAAGAAAATACACTTGTTCTTTGATTTCGTGTTGTTGCTTGTTGCACAACAGCCAAACCTTTATCCAAACCAATACCAAGATTTAAAAGTTGTTGAGCTAAAAAATCTAATCGTTGTCCGCTCATGTAAAATACCAACGTATCATCCGTAGTGGCCCAATCTTTCCATTGAGTGTATTGTACTTTTTCTAAATCGTAAAGTGTTAAAAATCGTACACCACGAGAAAAACCTCTAGCCGTTAATGGAATTCCGGTATAAGCAGCCGCACCAAAAGCAGCAGAAATTCCAGGAATAATTTCATACGGAATTTCGAACTTTTTCACTGCATGTAATTCATCCAAAATATTTGAAAATAACGATGCATCGCCTCCTTTTAATCGCATTACCAACTTTCCTTGCAACGCGAACGTAACTAATAAATCATTGATATCTTTTTGCGGTGTCCAAATACCTTTGGAACATTGTTTACCTACATAAATTATCTCAGCATCTTGACGTGCATACTCTTCAATTAGTTCTGGAGAAACCAATCTGTCGGTTAAAATCACATCGGCGGTTTGTAAATACTTCAGCGCTTTTACGCTGATTAAATCGGGATCACCCGGACCAGCTCCCGCTAAAATCACTTTCCCTTTTTTTGTTATATGTTTCATTTTTTCTTTATAAATTAGGCATAGAAATGGCCGTTCCGAGTATAAATCGAAATAAAACTTCTATGTAATAATCTGATTTTTAGAACAATCCTTCTATAGAAAGATAGCGTTCACCTGTATCATAATTAAAGGTTAGTACTACAGCATCATCCGGTAATGACGCTACTTTTTTTGCCACAGCCGCTAACGAAGCACCGGTTGATATTCCAGTAAAAATTCCTTCTTGTTTGGCAATTTTTCTGGTAAATTCGAAAGCTTCCTCCTTTGAAACTTGAATGACCTCATCAATTAAATTTCCATAATAATTTTCTGGAACAAAACCTGCTCCAATTCCTTGAATTGGATGTGGAGACGGACTACCACCACTTAAAACTGGGGACAATTCTGGTTCAACTGCAATAACTTTAACATTCGGAAATTTTTCTTTAACTACCGAAGCAACGCCTGAAATATGTCCGCCAGTTCCAACACCAGTGATGATATAATCTAATCCATTAGGAAAATCGGCTAAAATTTCTTGAGCCGTTGTTTTTTGATGTATTGTCACATTTGCAGGATTGTTAAATTGTGAGGGCGACCAAGCATTTGGCGTTTGTGCCACTAGTTCGGCAGCGCGTTCTATGGCTCCTTTCATACCTTTTTCACGAGGTGTCAAATCGAATTCTGCACCGTAGATTTCCATTAATTTTCTACGTTCCACACTCATCGATTCTGGCATAACCAAAATCACTTTATAACCTTTTACAGCAGCGACTAATGCCAACCCAATCCCTGTATTTCCAGAAGTAGGTTCAATAATTACGCTATCCGATTTTAAAATTCCTTTCGCTTCAGCATCTTCAATCATAGCTAAAGCAATTCTGTCTTTAATACTATTTCCAGGATTAGTTCTTTCTAATTTTATAAATACATTTTTGTTTCCAAAAAGTTTGTTGATTTTAACTACTGGTGTATTTCCAATAGTTTCTAAAATATTATTCTTGATCATCTTTTATTTTTTTGTTTATTTTGTTTCAGGTTTCAAGTTCTTAAATCACATAATTTAATGCTTCTGGGAATTCGCTTTTCTTTTTGATTTCAATTTCACTTTTATGATAAACCAAAGAGTTTTCGGGAACAGAATGTGTTAACCAAACATTTCCGCCAATTACAGAACTCACTCCTATTGTTGTATTTCCACCTAAAATGGTAGCATTTGCATAAATAGTTACATTATTTTCAATGGTTGGATGTCTTTTATCAGAAGCGTTATCTTTCGAAACAGACAAAGCACCTAACGTTACACCTTGATAAATTTTCACATTATTACCTATTTTAGTGGTTTCGCCAATTACGATTCCTGTTCCATGATCGATAAAAAAATTTTCTCCAATTTCGGCACCAGGATGAATATCAATTCCCGTTCTACTATGTACATATTCTGTAATAATTCTTGGAATAATTGGAATGTTTAATTTCCAAAAAACATTCGCGATTCT
>CAMLRV010000019.1 GCA_946482495.1 uncultured Flavobacteriia bacterium | reverse complement strand
TATTTTGCTAAGATAATGTATTTCTATTTCCTAGTATAATTAAATTTGGCGCCACCTTGTTTCAAAACAAAACCATTGGCATTAAAATCCATTTCAATTCCAGCCTGAGCAAAAACAAAAGTTGAATCACTTGAATACGTTAAAGTAAAACTTGGTTGACCAGTTGCTTGCGCTAATAAATTACCATCTTTTTCAAATACTTTTATTTCTAACGGAATATCTTTTGAAGTATACTCACCCACGTATTTTTTGATTAATTCGGCATCTAATTTATTGAAGTTCGGAAATGGATAAGGCAATTTATAGTAGATACTTAAAATTCCAATCATGATATCATTTTGAATGTAATTTTCTCCATTGATAAGTAAAGAAATAGCCACATCATCTTTTTCATAATAACCCATTGAAGCTTCAAAACCTTCTATTTTTCCGTTGTGACCGTAAAATTTTCTTTCGCCAAAAGGAAAACGAATTAAAGCCATTCCATAAGTATCTTTAAGTGTTTTCATTAATTCTAATGATGGCAAAGTCACTAAAGCACCTTTAAAAAGTTCACGGTTAAATTGAGTTAAATCTTCTGGTGTAGAAATAATTCCACCAGACGAAAAGGCGATATCATTATTCCACTCGTCAATTTTCTCCCAATTTTCTCCATTAAACGTATACGAATAACTTTCTCTTTTAGTTACATCCGTTTTTTCAGAAGTATAATACGTATTTTTTAAACCTAATTTATCTGTAATTCTAGTTTTAAGATTTTCCGCATAGGTTTTTTTCGTAACTTTTTCAATAATTAATCCCAATACAAAATAATTAGAATTACTGTATTCGTGTTTTGAATCTGGTTCAAATAACGACGTATAGTTTTCAATTTTCTTTAATACCAATTCTTTGATATTAGGTTTTCCTAACACATCTGTTAATGTTGGATCAGCATTGGCATAATCTTTAATTCCAGTACGTTGGTATAATAAATGCTCGATAGTAATTTTATCAGCATTATCAATTTTAGGGAAGAAACGAGACAATTTTGTAGTTAGCAATATCTTTTTCTCTTCCACTAGTTGCATTACCATAGTTGCCGTAAAAGTTTTGGTAATAGAACCTATTTTATATTTCGTTCCTCTGTTTGCTTTTATCCCTTTTGTTGCTTCTAAATAACCATAAGCTTCACTAAAAACAATTTCGTCTCCTTGACGGATACAAAGTGAACCCATAAACTTGTCGTTTTCGTTTAGATAATTTAGTAAACTATCTAATTTTGCCAAGCGTTTATCTTGCGCAAAAAAACTTAAAGAAAGAAAGAATAATAAAATTGTAAACTGCTTTTTCATATTTGTAAAGTTTATTTTTTAATTGTCAAATATGTTATCGCCTTTTTGTTAATTGGCATTTGCTAATGCAAACAATTTATTATTGGCGATTTCATGATAATCTTGTTTTTTTTATAATTTGTGTATGTTTTTTTCGAAATGTTACTGAAACAACCATCAAATTCTGAAAATCTAATTTACTATAACGAAATTCATCGCTTAGAATTGTATACAAAATCCAAAATTTTCTCGTTTATACAAATATCAGTACTTTTACCGTATGTATAAACAACTGCTGTTTTTTTTCTTTTTATGTATGTTTTCTGTTGGCTATGGTCAAGAGAAAAACAATGCTTACAAATCTAAAAAAATAGTTTATACAAATACAGCAATTCAAATTGATACGGTCGCCTTAAATCCGAATTCATTTAAAATTTACAATTTCAACAATCAAGAAATTGACACGTCTTTTTATTCCTTCAATTATCAAACCAAAAAACTACTTTTTAAAAAAGAATTTCAAGATTCTGTACGAGTGGAATATTACCAATTGCCCAATTTCTTAACCAAAACTTATACCATTTACGACGAGAAAAAAATTGTTCCAAATGAAAATGGTCGCTTATTGACTTTCACAGAAAACAACAAAAAAACAACTCCTGTCTTTGATGGATTACAAACGAATGGAAGT
The DNA here is from genome assembly GCA_946482495.1 of uncultured Flavobacteriia bacterium. The sequence goes on along the minus strand of CAMLRV010000019.1, from coordinate 15,241 downwards.
ATTTCACGTGGCGTAACTATTGGTAACAATCAGAATACGGTTTTGAATTCGAATTTAGACTTACAAATTTCGGGAAAATTATCTGAAGATATTACGCTAAAAGCATCCATTCAAGACAGTAATATTCCGTTACAAGAAGGTGGTTATTCTCAAAAATTAGATGAATTTGATCAAATATTTATTGAACTCTCCTCCAAAAACTGGAACATCAGAGCTGGTGATTTATTTTTAGAAAACCGCAGAACATCTTTTTTAAATTTCAATAAGAAAGTACAAGGTTTATCCACTCACATTAACTGGGGAAATACAAATAAAAACGATTTATTTTTTGCAGCATCCTTAGTACGCGGACAATATGCTCGAAGTCAGTTTACAGGACAGGAAGGCAATCAAGGTCCGTATAAATTACGTGGAAATAATGGCGAATTATTTGTGTTAATTATTTCCGGATCGGAACGTGTGTATGTGAACGGAATTTTGAAAGAACGCGGCGAAAACAAAGATTATATCATTGATTATAACGCTGGAGAAATTATTTTCAACGCAACTTTCCCAATTACCTCCGAAATGCGTATTGTGATGGAATACCAATATTCCGACAGGAATTATACGCGTTTTTTAAGTTATGGTGGCTTCAATCACGAAAGTGAAAAATTTAGCATTGGTGCCTATGTGTATTCAGAAAACGATGTAAAAAATCAGCCTTTACAACAAAGTTTATCCGAAGAACAAGTACAGATTTTACAAAACGCTGGTGACGATTCCACATTAATGAATGCGCCATCTGCATATGAAGACACCTATTCTGAAAATAAAATTTTGTACAAAAAAACAGTAGTTGGTCCGACAGAAATTTTCGAATTTTCTACCGATCCAACCCAAACATTGTATCAAGTGAAATTTTCATTTGTTGGTAACAATTTGGGGAATTATGTGATTGCCAGTAACAATACCATTGGGAAAATTTATGAATATTTAGCGCCAATTGCTGGAGTTCCACAAGGAAATTATGAACCCATTGTAAAATTAATAGCGCCAACCAAAATTCAAATTGCTACGATAGTAAGCAAATTTTCACCAACGGAAAAAACCGAAGTTGAAACTGAATTAGCCATCTCAAACAATGATAAAAACTTATTTTCGGGTATTGATGACGATAATAATCAAGGAATTGCTTCCAAATTAAACCTCAAACAACAATTGTTTTCAAAAGGGATTAACGTACAATCTTTTGCGAATATCAATTATATTCAAGAAAATTTTAAACCTATTGAACGTTTATATAATATTGAATTTAATCGCGATTGGAACATTACCAATCCGCAAGGAAATCAGGTTTTGTTGATTGGCGGATTTCTATTTAATTCGGTGCAAAAAGATTCCATTAAGTGGAAAACTTTCGGAAAATATCAATTTGAAAAATTAGATTATTCCATCAATTTTTCGGGAAACAAGCATACTTTTCAGGCCATTGCTAAAAATGAAGCCGTTCTTTTTCAAACTCAAACCAGTTTGATGAATAGCAAAAGCGATATTAGTAAAACCGATTTTTTCAGAACACATAATGTGGCGAAATATCATTTTAAGAAAAATTATATTGGGGGCAGTTTTAGGCATGAAAATAGCAAAGAATTTTTAACTCAAACACAAAGTTTAAGTTCTATAAGTCAGCGTTTTTCTGAATTTGGAAATTTCGTAGGTCGTGGTGATTCTACTCAAGTATTTACAGAAATTGGATATTTAGCAAGACAAAATGATAGTCTTCAAAACAACATTTTACAACGAGTGAATGCTTCGTTTTCAACCTATTTAAAATCGCAAATTATTAAAAATGACAGAAGAAATTTAGGGTTTTTTATCAATTATAGAACTTTGAAATTTGCCGATCATCGCGCCACAGAACCGTCAATAAATTCCAGATTAAATTATTCCGATTCGTTTTTTAATCAGTTGATTCAAACGACTACTTTTTATGAAAATAATTCGGGAAGTATTGCTCAGCAAGAGTTTACCTATTTAGAAGTTGATCCAGGCAGAGGTGTCTACATGTGGAACGATTATAACAACAACAATATTCAAGAGTTACAAGAATTTGAAATTGCAACCTTTCCTGATTTGGCAAAATATGTAAAAATATTTTTACCGAATCAAACCTTTATTAGAACCTATCAAAATAAGTTGAGTCAGACTGTAATTTTTAATGGAAATGCATGGCAAAACAAAACTGGTTTTCAGAAATTTGCATCGAAATTTTATAATCAAACTTCTTTAATTATTGATAAAAAAGTGGCTCGAAATTCGAATTCATTTGAATGGAATCCGTTTTCAAAAAGCGAAGACGATTTAATTGGTTTAAACAATAATTTCAGAAACAGTTTGTTTTTCAATAAAGGAAAACAGCGAAATTCGGTAACTTATACTTATAATTCAAGTTCATTGAAAAACTTATTGAATTTCGGAAGTCAGGAAAACTATATCAAGAGTCATCAATTGCAATATGCACATTTGGTGAAAAAGTTTTGGTTGTTTCAATTACAAACAAATACCTCCAATTCGGAAAGTATTTCGGATACATATGCGAGTCGAAATTTTAATATTGATGGTTTAGAAATTGCTCCGAAAGTGTCTTATATTTTCTCTAAAAATGCGAGTTGGGATATATTTTACGAAAACAGTAGTAAAGAAAATACATTAGGTAATTTAGAAAGTTTGAAACAAAATCAATTTGGAACTTCATTTAATTGGAATACGGAAAAAGGATTTACCATGAATGGAATTTTTACGTATATCAATAACGATTTTACAGGAAACCCATCTTCTCCAGTTGGTTTTCAATTGTTAGAAGGTTTACAAAATGGAAAAAACACTACTTGGCAATTTTTGCTTCAGAAAAACATTACACAATTTTTAGATGTTTCTGTGAATTATAACGGAAGGAAATCAGAAACAAGTAAAACCATTCATACAGGAACCATTCAGTTACGAGCGTTTTTTTAAAATAAAAAACCCAATGTAAACATTGGGTTTTTTATTATTAGAATGATTTGGTGATTTGTAATCCTAAACCAGTACTTGGTGGTACAAATCGGCAAACACCACCTGCACAAACTAAACCACCTCGTTGACGACCGTAGTTTAAAGCAATTCTGGCGCTACCAATTTTATAAGCTGTTCCGAAATTATAAAAATGAATGTCGAATAAATCCGTTTCATTTATAATTTGTGAATGTTCATCGAAACCATAATTATACATATCCATAGCATAAACTGACCATTTTGCATTGTGGTTATATTCAATTGTTCCACCCATCCAGTTTTTTCTATCGTTATCAGCCCACATGTGTTCTGCACCGATAGTTAAAGATCTTGAATTTTTAAATAAAAATGTAGTTTCAGATGAAACAATATTCGTTTTGATTAAGAATTCTTGATAAACACCTTGAATTTGTTGATTGTTATAATATTGATTGATGTAAACTAATGACGTTTTAACTTTAGAAGAAAGTTTCTTTACAATTTCGATATTATAGTCTGAAAAGTATTTTTCTTTCGAACCAAAAAATTCCGCTTGATAATCTGGTTTGTAATCACCAACTGCATCATAATATTGATACTTTGCTTTTAAATTGTACCAAGTTGATACATTGATGGCAATTTTAGTTCCATATTTTCCACCAATTGGACTTCCTTTTTTGAAATCGTAATAGATATCAAATTGTCCACCAATTTCTCCAGATTTATTCGTTTGTGTCGACTCGTTTAAAATGACTTGACTTTGCGCTTGATACACATAAATATTAGCCAAATTAGAATGATGCTGTTTGGTTAAACTAGGAATAAAATTCATAATTCTATCATTGTAATTGATGCTTGTGCTTAATAAATTTGTGTAAGCTTGCGGTTTTCTTTCAGAAAGGAAGAACATATTTTCAATTCTTCTTACTGTTGCATCAAAACCTAATCCTTTTTTAGAGTAACCAAAATTTACAAGTAAAGCATTTCCTGGTTTGACGAAATCGTAATTTAAATCTCCTAAATCAATCAATGCATCTTCTGTTTTATAAACATATTCAGTATTAATATAGAATGCATTTTTACTGAATTCTAAACGGTTGGAAAACACATTTGTTGCTTCTTTAATGTTTTTAACTTCTTCTGGCAACGCTTCATTTCTAGAAACAAAACTAAATCCGTAGCTTAAATCGAAGTTGTCTTTTTTAAGTAATTTCGTAATATTAAAATTGGAATTAAATCCGAAAATATCACCTTTTGCCACGTTGAAACCTGTTCTGTGACGCCCATATAATCCAGTTAATGAAATTCCTTCAATTGGAGTATAGTTTATTCTTCCACCTCTGATTGCGTTATTGATTCCTAAAGATCTGTCTTCCCAACTTCTTAACGCTAAACCGCTACCAAATTGCTCATAAAAATGACCAAGGGTAATGTCTAATTTTTTCGATTTATAATTGGCATAATACGTTCCGAAATCGGTTTTTCTGTACTGTGGATTAAAGTTTAGTAAAGCTTCATTAACATAAGATTCAATTTGAGTTCCAACGGTGAATCTTCCATAATTTGCATTTAACGACAAATAATTATTAGAGCGTAAAGGAACCGTGTCGTGTTGTATTTTTCTGTTTACGTCGTTAGTATACCATTGTGCATTGGATTCAAAACTTCCGAAAATTTTTAGTTTATTTTTCTTTATAGAATCGTTTGTTTCTTGAGCTTGAGAAAAAAATCCTGCAAATAACAAACTTGCTAAAACAATTTTTTTCATTATTTAAGTGATTTTAATTTTTCAAATAATGCTTCTTCACTTCCAGGAGCATGACCGTTTTGTGTGAAAACAATTTCGCCATTTTTTACTACTAATAAATAAGGAGGATTTGAAATTCCTAAAGCTCTTTTTAGTGCTTGATTATTATCTAATAAAATAGTGTATTCCCATCCTTTACCATTTACTAAAGGTTTTACTCTTTTTTCAGTTCTCGCATCATCTAAAGAAACGGCAATAATTTCAATTGGTAATTCTGATTTCCAATCTGCATACACATCATTCATGGCATCTAATTCTTCAATACAAGGTGCGCACCAAGTTGCCCAAAATGCAAAAACATAAAGTTTGTCTTTTTCGTTATATGCAGACACTACATTTTTTGTAGTTCCATCTAATGTTTTAACATCGAGACTCGGTAGATTTTTTTGGGACATTCCATAAAATGACGCAAATAACATCATTAATAAAATACATTTTTTCATAAGTAGGTTGTTTATTTAAGTTAGGCCACAAATAAAAGAATTAAATTTGAAATTCCCACTTTGGAAAATTAATTTATAAAAAATTAAGAATTTTACATTAAATCTAGCTTTTTAATTAGAATTATTTTATTGATTTATAGGTTTTTATAGATTAATAATCGGTATAATTTCCTAATTATAGGAAAATTTAGGTAATTCAATAATAAATTTCGACAGAAAGAAAATTATTCATTTATTTGTGAACCAAACACATAACCTACTTTAATTATGAAAAAACTAACTACTTATGCTTTTGCATTAACAACACTATTTTTAATTTCTTGTGGAGGTGGCGATGACGCCGCATCAGGTTCAGGAACTACTCCACCACCAGCAGTCGACGAAACAATACCAGTTGTTGGGAAATTTACAAAAAACGTTTTAATTGAAGATTATACTGGAACTTGGTGCCAATATTGCCCAAGAGTTATTTATGGTATTCAAAAAGTTGAAAATGAAAATTTAAAAGCTTTCCCAGTTGCTATTCACAGAGGTAGTGGAGGAAGTGACCCTTACCACTTTGCTGATGCAGGTCCATTAGAAAGTTCAATTGGATTAACAGGATATCCAACAGCAAAATTAAACAGAAAAGTTACTTGGGCGAATGAAACAAGTACTAATGAAGTTAAAAAACAAATCAAAGTAAATTCAGATTTAGGTTTAGCATTAAACTCTACTGTAGCTGGAGGAAATATTAACTTAGACGTTAATATCAAATTTGACGCAACTTTAACTGGATTAAAATTAGTGGTTTACGTTTTAGAAGACCACTTACATTACAACCAAACAAATTCAACTTCTTATTTTGGTGGTGTAAATCCAATCGCAAATATGGAGCACAACCATGTATTAAGAGCTTGTTTAACAAACTTAGTTAACGGTGATGATTTAACAGGTACTACTGATGGCGCTACAATTACAAAAAACTTCAACGTTGCCGTTCCTGGAAGTGTTGTTGATGCAAACAATATTAGCTTTGTTGCTTTCGTAATTGATTCAACAGGAAAAGCGGTTAATGTTAGAGGTGCTGCACCAAATGTGAACCAAACATTTGAAGAAAACCTATAATTGAAAATAAAAAATTGTTAAAAAAGACGCTTTTCAGCGTCTTTTTTGTTTAATTTATTTGAATTTAATATAAATAGAATAAATTTGTTGTTCCTTAAACACTAATAATGAAAAAATTTATATTCATACTAACTTTATTCTTCACATTTATATCAAATGCTCAATTAAGTAATAAGCATTGGTTACCACCTTTACATTCTAGAGATGATACTGCAATTCAAGATCATTACTTATATATTTCAACAGCAGAAACTACTCCTTTTCAAGTTACTGTAAAAGACGGAAATGGTACACCTATTTCAGGTTCACCTTTTACAGTTTCTCAAACCAACCCAGTTGTAGTAACTGTAGGAAATGGGCAACCAACAAAAATGTTTTTAGACTTAAATGATATTAACTCAGTTCAAAATGACAAAGGGTTAATCTTAGAAGGGCCAAAAGATTTTTATGTGAGTTTTAGAATGCGTCATACGAATCACGCTGAAACCTTAATTTCTAAAGGAAAACCAGGAATCGGTTTAAATTTCAGATTAGGAAGTACACCTCAAGGTGGAGAAGTTTCAATTAGAAATTTCGTATCAAGTGTGATGGCTACTGAAGATAATACTTCTATTACTTTATCTGACTACAATCCGGATGTGGAATTTATGTCGGGAACTGGTATAATTACTGCAGATACCCAAACTTTTATTTTAAACGAAGGGGAATCGATTGTATTTAGTGGTTATGCAGATAATTCAGATAACTGGACTGGATTTATTGGAGCTTCACTAACAGCCACAAAACCAGTGGCAGTAAGTACAGGAAATGCAACAGGCGGTGTCACTAGCAGTGGTTCCGATTTTACATTAGATCAAATTGTTTCTTCTGCTCAAATTGGAACAGAATATATTTTTATTGAGGGAAATGGTTTACCTGAAATGGAACAACCATTAATTATTGCTGATGAAGACAATACTCAAATTTTCGTAAATGGAAATGCGGTGGCAGCAACAACTTTAAATGCTGGTGATTATTATTTAGTTCCCAATTCAGAATACCAAGGAACCACAAATAAGAATATTTATGTAAAATCATCTAAACCTGTTTTTGCTTATCAATTAATTGGAGGTGCTGCTTCAAGTCCAACTTCAGGTTTGAATTTTATTCCACCATTAAGTTGTTTCTTCCAAGAATCTGTTTACTTACCTGCAATTGATCAAATCGGAAATAATACTTACGATTCTGATTTAATGGTTTTAACCTATTCAAATGCCACAATTACGGTTAATGGAACTCCTATAAATCCTTCACAAGCACAAACTGTTTTAGGAAATACAGATTGGGTAACTTATAGAATTTCTGGATATTCTGGGAATGTAAATGTAGTTTCAACAGGCCCATTAGCTGTTGGAGTTTTTGGTTCAAGTGGTGCTGCTGGTTATGCTGGATACTATTCAGGATTTGGAAGTGCTCCAAGAGATACTGATGTGGATGTATGTTCTTCAGCAACTACAGATTTATTTGATGCAATTGAAGGGAATCCAGGACCTGGAGGAACATGGACAGTTCCGGCTGGTGGTGCACCTCTAACTGGAAATACTTTTGATCCTGCTGTTAACATTGCTGGAGAATACACCTATTCATTTACAAAATCATGTAATACAGCTTTGACATTTATTACTGTAAAAGTTAATGTAACAATCATTCCATCAAATAATGCTGGAACAAATGCAACAAAAAACACTTGTAAAAACGCCGCTTCCTTTGATTTATTTGCATTACTTGGAACAGGTGTAACAACAGGTGGAACTTGGAGTCCAGCTTTAGCTAGTGGAACAGGAGTTTTTAATCCAGCGGTTGATGTAAGTGGAACGTATACGTATACCATTCCGGCAAGTGGCGTATGTCCAGCTTTATCTTCAAATGTGGTTGTAAATAATTACGATATTCCAACATTAGTTCCAATTACAGATTTAAAAGTTTGTGACAATACTTCAGATGGAAACGATACAAACGGACAAACCACATTTGTTTTAACAACAAAAACAACAGAAATTTTAAATAACCAAACAGATGTTACAGTAACTTATCATTTATTGCAAAGTGAAGCAATTGATGGTTCTAATGCTATTACTTCTTATACTGGTGGAGACAAAATCATTTATGTTCGTTTATTTAACACACTTACAAACTGTTTCAATACAACAAGTTTTAATGCGGTGGTAACACCTTTACCAATTGTTAATAGTGTAGTTACTTTAAGACAATGTGATGATGACACGGATGCCATTTCTGATTTTAATTTAACGGAAGCCAACATCTTAATTTCGAACCAAAATAATTTAATTTTCACTTATTATTTATCACAAACAAATGCTCAAAATAATATTAGTCCAATTACAAATGACACAAGTTTCAATTCACCAAATAATGGTGTAGTTTGGGCTCGTATTGAAAATGAAAACGGTTGTATCAGAACTACTCAAGTTAATTTAGTCGTTTCTGCCACGCAAATTCCGGCTAGTTTTCAAAAAATTATTTTAACAGAATGTGATGATTATATAAACTTAAGTGATCCAAATGATGATGGTATCGATTATTTTGATTTCAATCCGGCTACGGCTACAATTTTAGCTTTATTTCCAGGTAATCAAAATTTAATTGTTACGTTTTATGAAAGTCAAACCGATGCTTTAGCTGAACAAAATGCTATCAACACTACGGATCCAGATGGTTACAGAAACATAACTCCGAACCTACAAAATATTTGGGTGAGAGTAGATAGTAATTTAAATAACGATTGTGTTGGATTAGGTCAATATGTAGATTTAGTAGTAAATCCACTACCAGACTTTGATATTCCAGGATTAGAAGTTTTATGTGTTCAACCAGGTACTGGCGCTGGAAGTTATGCTATTAATGCCACTCCAGCAACACCAGGAAATTACACGTATACTTGGACACCAACTAACCCAGACACAACAGGTGGACAAGAAAATGCAATTTTCAATGCTTCAGCAAATGGAATTTATAAAGTAGTTGTAACTAATACAACAACATTATGTGCTAAAGAAGACGAAACACAAATTGTAATTTCTTCAGCGCCTCAATTTGTGGAAGTACAATTAATTTCAGAAGTTTTCGCAAGTGGTTTATCAACAATTCAAGCAGTTGTGATTGGTGGATTTGGAACTTACGAATACAGTTTAGACCAAATTGATTGGCAAACAAGTCCGGTATTTACCAATTTAGAAAATGATATTTATACCATTTATGTGAGAGATATTAATGGTTGTGGGGAGAAAAACTCAGAACCTATGGCTACTATTTCGTATCCAAATTATTTCACACCTAATGGCGATGGTTATAACGACACTTGGAATATTAAAGGTTTAACTGCCGAATTTGAAGCAAAAATTTACATTTTCGATCGCTATGGAAAATTAATGAAACAAATTGACGCTTACGGAAATGGTTGGGATGGAAAATTTAATGGAAAAGAAGTACCATCAACAGATTACTGGTTCCGAATTGAATACAAACAAGGTGGCGTTCAAAAAGAATTCAAATCGCACTTTAGTTTAAAAAGATAATTAAGATTACACAATAAAAACAGCCGCAGATTCACAGATTAAAGAAAATTAAAGTCTGAGAATCTGCGGTAAAATTTTAAAAAACATGACAGCTTTCGTAAAACAAGAAGTAAAAAATAATATTGGATATATCACGTTTTTTCACCCTGCAGGAAATTCGTTCCCGAGTACACAATTACAACAATTAGTAGAAACGATTCAGGATTTAGACAAAAATGAAAACGCTATAATTATTGTTTTACAAAGTGAAGGCAATACATTTTGTGCCGGTGCGTCGTTTGATGAATTATTACAAATTGACAATTTAACAGACGGAAAACAATTTTTCTCAGGTTTTGCGAATGTGATTAATGTGATGCGAAACTGTTCTAAATTAATTGTGGGAAAAGTGCAAGGTAAAGCCGTTGGTGGCGGTGTTGGAATTGTTGCCGCTTGCGATTATGCTTTAGCGACTACAAAAGCTGATGTAAAACTTTCTGAATTAACTATCGGAATTGGACCATTTGTTATTGAACCAGCAGTAAGTAGAAAAATCGGGCAAACGGCCATGAGTGAATTAACTTTAGCAGGAAACGAATGGAAACCCGCTTCTTGGGCATTTGAAAAAGGGTTGTTTGCGAAATTACTACAACCTGAAGAATTAGATGCTGAAGTTGAAAAATTTGCAACACAATTAGCGAGCTACAACCCTGAAGCTTTAGCAGATATGAAACAAGTTTTGTGGCAAAACACGTCACATTGGAGTACTTTATTATACGAACGTGCTGAAATTTCTGGTAAGTTGGTGTTAAGTGATTTTACGAAGAAAGCATTGGAAGAATTTAAGAAATAAAAAAAGCGAGCAATGCTCGCTTTTTTTATTTATATTTTTACAAAACTATACCAACCATTTGGTATGGTTGTACCAACATGTTCTGAGGTGAGAGTAGAAATATCATTTGGATCTCCAGAATATTTAATACCAGTAGATGAAATATATACGTTAGCAATTGTATTACTTGTTGTTGATAGTCCAATACAAAAACTACCCATAATACCTTTTACATTATCACTATAAGCAATATCAACTCTAGAAATTGAATTATTACAAGACACACATGGATTCGGCTTATCTAACGCGTTTAACAAACTACTGCTATAAAGTTTATGATCATACTGAAAAGTATAATCTAAAGTAAACTGATTTAAAGTATTCAATTTTTCAATACCATTTTCAATATATTGGTATTCACCAACTAACAAATCCGCATAAAATTTTCCATTATAATGATTTATTATTTTTCTTAATTTGATAGTTAATGACGTTGTACCATTTGTATATATCCAAGTACCTACATAAGGATCTAATAAATTATTAGCATCTTTATAGTAACCACCATTAGGAGTATCAGTATAAAAATTTTGACTAGATTGAATAATTGTTTGCGATTTACATGATATTATTGAAATCAACAAACACGCCATACTAAATATTTTTTTCATAGTTTTTAATTTTAATCACAAAGAGACTCAGTTAATGTTGATGAACTCGAATTTGTTGGTAAAGATAGTTTTTTCCAACCATCAAAATTACCAGTAGATTTATATAATGACATGCCTGAACCATTAAAATGCTCTAAAAAAACACGAGCTAATTTGTCTGAGTCAGAAGGCATACTTGTATTTTGATAAATCTGATTTAATTTTCTATCAGCTGCATTAACTTTTGCTTGAATATTACCACCATAAATACCAGTTGCATTAAATTTTTGCTGAATATTAGCCATAAAAATATCAATATCATCAATTTTAATAGCGTAAGCACTACCATCTGGATTTATAAGCATAAAAACATCATCATTTTTTATTGTGGAATTAGCTTGGCTATATAAATTCAACAATATAATCACATCACTAAAAGAAAACATATAAAAGGCATTTAAAGGATGTGTATGAGCGGCGCCGTATATATTGATTCCAAAAGGAATATTAATTGAACTATTTTGTGAATACCCTAAATTCAAAGGTGACGACATGACATTTGAACCATTAACCTGAAAACTGTATGCGTATTCTCCAGTTTCTTCTATACCTGCACTAACACTCAAATCATTTAATGCACTTTTAATTTTTAAGTTAACTTTTTTTAAACTACTACAAGGTGTTACTATTGGTTCTAATTCTTCAAGTCCATCACCACCTCCATGAGGACTAGTTTAGATATCTCCAATCTCAGAATCACCACCTCCACAACTTTCATTCCAGTTTACAACACAATTACCCGTTGTCATAACCCAATTACAATATTCTTCTTCTTGTATACTACCACCTGTTAAATCACCTTGGTTTGGAGGTCCTGTATTACAAATTAGGTTCCAATTTTCAGAACAATCTAATGATGCACGATAAAGGCATTTACTTGTTAACAAACTTTGATAATCAAAATCAATCAATGTATAGATTGGAGAATTAAATTGACTTGGATTAAACCCAATTTGATTTTTTTGTTCAATTGTAAAACTATATTTTATCAAAAAAACATCAAATTCACCATGTTGTTTTTCTCTTAAAATAAGGTTTTCTAATTTCCCGTCAGAAACTTCTCTTAAAACCTCAAAAGTAAAAGTTTCAATTCCTAAATTATTAATATAAGTTGCTGAATTTGTATTAATTGTGAAGTCATAAATAGTATCAGTAACAATCTTTCCTTGTACTTGTTTATTTATACTTTCAGTTTGCATAACTTTAGAAATCAACTTTTGATTCTTAAAAACTTCATCTTTTGGCAAAATTTTTAAAATTAAGCCAGAATTTGAATTCTCTTTCTCATACAAATCCTCACTACAACCAATCAAAATAAAAATCATTCCAAGTAATAGAAATTGAATAATTTTTTGAGTGCTTTTCATATAAAAATATACATAGATTATTACATTTAATTACGGTATTATCATAATAAATGTTAAAATTTAAGTTTACAAAAAACTTATCAACTCAAAGTCTGGAGACTCTGCATAATGTCTAAAAACTAAAACTAACTCGTTTTCAACCAACCCGTAATACTAAATCTTTTCCTTTTTACAGGCTTCACTTCATGTTCTAAAATCTGACTTTCAAAAATAACCACTCTGCCTTTTAATGGGTAAATTTTGATTTCTTCTTCTGGTTTGTAAATGACTAATTCGCCACCAAATTCGGGTTGCCAATTTTCATCGTTTAAATAACAAACTATGGATAATTTACGTCGCGTATCGTTTTTAAAAACATCCAAATGACGTTTGTAAAACGTACCTTCTGGATACATAGCGTAATGAAATTCTTTTGTTGAAATTCCTAAGTAACAAGTCGCATTAATATACGCTACAAAATCATTAATTTGATTGAAAAAAGTTTCTGAAGCTTGATTGTGATCTTCTTCATTTAACCAAAAAATATAATCGCCACGAATTTCTTCTTTTACCATTTCATCCGATTTATTCCCAATTGCCGATTTCTTAAACTCGGAAGTCTCCAATTTTTGCTCCAATTCTGCACGCATAATTTGCACGGCTTCATCTGAAAAAAAAGCATCGCAAACCGCATATTGGTTTTCTAATAAATCGTCAATTATTGTTTCGTAAAGTGGATTCAATTCCATCTCAATCATATTTAAAGCAAAGATATAGGTTTATTTTTGTAATTTTGCATTTCAATTTTCAGACAATGAGTAAAATTAGAATCACCAAGCAATTTAATTTCGAAACGGGTCATGCTCTTTATGGCTACGATGGAAAATGTAAAAACGTACACGGACATAGTTATAAACTTTCGGTGACGGTTATTGGCGAACCAATTACGGACACGAATAATGTGAAATACGGGATGGTAATTGATTTTTCTGATTTGAAAAAAATTGTAAAAGAAGACATTGTCGATGTGTTTGATCATGCTACGGTTTTTAACCAAAACACACCTCATGTTGAATTAGCCGAAGAATTAAAAAACAGAGGACATCACGTAATTTTAGTAGATTATCAGCCAACTAGCGAAAATATGGTGATTGATTTTGCAAAAAAAATTATTGCGCGTTTACCAGCAGCTATTCAATTACACTCATTAAAACTTCAAGAAACGGAATCGTCTTTTGCAGAATGGTTTGCCTCTGATAATTTATAGTTTTAGCCGCGAAGACGCAAAGTTGCAAAGTAAAATCCTTTTCAATCCTTTAAATCTGAGTGAAATAATATTTAGAAAACAAAACCTTACCTTTGTGTTTTCAAATAAATTATGAGCGTTACTTTATTGTCTTCACCTTTACAAGGTTTTACCGATTTCCGTTTTCGAAATGCGTTTCACAAACACTTTGGTGGCATTGACACGTTCTATTCGCCATATATTAGACTGAATGGAAAATTAGATATTAAAGCATCGTATGAACGCGATATTCTTCCAGAAAATAATGCCACTTTAGAAGTTATTCCTCAAATTATCACAAATGATGCGGATGAGTTTTTATTCGTGGCGAAATATGTAAAATCCTTAGGTTACAAGGAATTAAACTGGAATTTAGGTTGCCCCTATCCGATGGTAGCCAAATGCGGAATGGGTTCTGGATTGATTAGTAATACGGAGAGAATCAACACCATTTTAGAACGAGCACACAGTGAAACAGATATTATTGTTTCGATGAAAATGCGAATGGGTTATGAAAATCCGACTGAAATTTTAGACGTTTTTCCAATTTTAGAAAAATACCCAATTAAGAATATTGCCATTCATGCCAGAATTGGAAAACAGTTATATAAAGGTGATGTGGATTTAAATTCGTTTCAACGTTGTTTAGATGTTTCGAAACATAAATTGTATTATAATGGCGATATTACTTCGGTTGAAAAATTTAGAGAAATGCAAGAGCGTTTTCCGAAAATTGATCATTTTATGATTGGTAGAGGTTTAATTGCCGATCCGTTTTTACCAAGTATGATTAAAAATAATACCACAGAATATCCAGAAGATAGAATGGAAATTTTTAATGCATTTCATGATGAAATTTATCAGGAATACGACGCATTTTTATCTGGTCCTACTCCAATACGAATGAAAATGTTAGGCTTTTGGGAGTACTTTTCACAATCCTTTCCTGATACGCAAAAGACATTTAAGAAAATAAAAAAAGCTCAAAATGCTAGAGCTTATAATATTGCAGTGAAAGAAATTTTCTCTTCAAAATAAAAAAAGGGTAGTTTTTACAAACTACCCTTTTTTATAATTACTCTTAACTTATTTCTTAATAATCAAGAACTCACTACGTCTGTTTTGTGCGTGTTGTTCTTCTG
>CAMLRV010000018.1 GCA_946482495.1 uncultured Flavobacteriia bacterium | reverse complement strand
CGTAGTGAGTTCTTGATTATTAAGAAATAGAGTTAGTTAATTACAATGCCTATTTTGATTATAATGAAAAAAGAGCGTCAATTTCGACGCTCTTTTTTATTCCATCAAATATCTGTTCCATGTGATGTAATTTAACTCTTGTAAACCTCGACCTAAACTTCTGGTTTGTATTTTTTCTAATGAGCCATCTTGATACCTCAACATCAAAAACAAGGTAAAATCTTCTTCAATAATATTCCAAGTTCCGAAATACTCATTCCTACTTTGCGAGGGTAACGAAAATCCACCTGAAGAAACACTTGAAAAAGATTCAATCACAAAAGCAAAACTTTTATCAGAACACAAAAAAAGTGTTTCCTTTTTTTCATCAAACCAACCACCACCAGAGTAATCTCTGTCGCTATTAACTTTTTCTCTAATGAGTTTTTTGTTAGACAAAATGTCAATCATTTCCAGTACACGATTTTCCATGATTTCAAAATTTAAATTAATTAGAATATTTCGCGTAAGCGTGAGCCAATTTTATATCGTATTTATTCACTTTATAAGAAGCGCCATTATAACGTCTGGCAAATTCATCCCATTCTTTATTTTGTAGATAAGAAATTAAATGATTGATTTTTAAAAACTGACCAAAAGCTTTCAGATGTTCACCTTCGTTCAACTGCATTTTTTGTACAAAATCGTCAATACTAGTATATCCTAATGGTAGTGCATGAAAACCCATAATTTGAAAACATCCCCAAGAAGCGGAAGCATTTGCAGCGTCTACAAAATCTTGTCCTGAGCCAATTTGCATCGCTTTCTGTAAACGTAAATATTCACCTTCTCCGCCTACATAATACTTTTTTGTCCAACTTTTGTACAATACATCAGCAGTATTATTATTCCAATAATTGTTCGGATTGACACTTCTTCTTTCTAATTCTCTCCAAAAAACATGACCTTCGAACAAAATCTTGGGTTTTCCGCTCAATAAAAAACCTTTACCACTGCTTTCTACTTCATTAACCGCTTTTACAGTAGCCAATTCTAATTCGAAAATATTAGAAAAGTGGATTAAATCTTGTTCTGATAAAAATTTGTCGTTATGATTAGTAAATTGTAAATTCAATTCATATAATTTCGACCAACTTTTAGTTCCTACAATTCCATCAACAACCAAATTATGTTTAGATTGAAAATCTTTAACTGCTGCATCAACAGCAAGAGTGAACGAATCTGAAACCATTAAATTGTAGCCTAAATTATTAAGCATTTCGCAAAGCGTCACGACTTCGGAAGTTTTATTATTGTATTTTATTGTTTTCATGACGAGTGATTTTTAGTTATAAACTAGTTCGGAATTTTAGGTAGTTTTTCGCAAACCATTCCGATGAGAAAAAAACTATCGTAATTCACCGATTCAGGTAGTAGGCTATATTCTTTCGAAATGGTATTTTGATTTTCTACTTTCAATTCCTCTTCAAAAACGCGATAACCATCTTTGATGATAGTCAATTTATAATTTCCAATTGGAAGTTTTATTTCGGTGGAACCTTCTTTATTCGATTCGATTTCTTTGAAGAAAGCATTGTTAATTCCGATTATAGAGATTTCTGACTTATAAACCGCTTGTTTAGTAATTGAATCCTTAATGTTCACCACAATTGTAGTTTGATTCGCAGGAATAATAGTAGTCACAATTGCTGGCTGAAACAAAACTGGATTCACCAAAATGGTTGAAGACAAAATAGCTGTTGAAACCACAGGCTTTGGTGTAATTATAGGTTTTGGATCCATAACAATTGGTCTGGCAGCCATTACTCGGGCTGAAGCCATTCTTGGTGCGCTTACAATTGGTGGCGTTTCTACAGTTCGTGTTTCAACTTTACTAATTTCAGCTTTATCACTATAATATTTGACATTTGTAGAAGTCAACGTTTCTTTATTTCTGACTGCTTTTATAAAACTGATATTATTTGTTGAATTTACAAAAAGCTGATTTTTCATGATAATTGGTCCGAAATGTATCAGTTGGTTGATGTCGCTCACTACTGAAGCTGAAACCGTCGGATCGATATTAATTTTAAGATTTTGAATCAAGAACATTTTTAGCGGAAACGCAGGCAGAAGAAAATCGTTACTGATAGTTTCCCCATCCGAAATGGATTTTGCTTCGGTCCATTTGAAAAAATTAGAAACTAATGTCGACTTAGAAAACCAACTTCTTTGTAAAGTAACAATGGAGAATTCTAATTCCACACCAATTATATTTTTCTCATCATAATCTATAGAAATAATTTCCTTAGGAAAATCATCTTTTTCCACTTTAGCTCTTTCATACAATTCATCTAATTCTTTTTTATCGATAGACAATTTTGTCCAACCGTTTTTGTTTGACATGAAATCGTATGGAATAAAATTGATATCATGATACGACTCTAACGATTGCAAACCTGTTTTTGCAGTATTTTCCATGATGTTTCTTGAGTTCATCAAATTCGCTAAGAAAATATCTAATCCGTCAAGTGCATTTATTTTGCTCATGGCGTTTTCAATGAGTTCTTTATAGCCAAGAAGCTTATGGTCTACAATAAGTTTTTCTTTTCGCAATAAAATATTGTTCAATTTTGCCAACCAAACATTTTTTTCATCATCCGTTGTTAGGCTATTATATTTGGCTACGTGTTCTTCCCATTCTGTGATTAATTTATCAAACAAGGGCAAATACTTATCGTAGGCTTTTTTTTCTTTTGTTGGTTTACCTTTATCGTCGTATAAAATTTTATTCGCATCAAGGTGTTGTGTTTCTTTGATTTGCTCTGCTTCTACTTGTTTGGCTTCAATGATTTTACCATAAGCATTAAACAAAGTATTGCTTGGGTTAACATCCCAATATTTATCAGAAGAAGGAATCGAATTCAATTGAAAAGAAATATCTTGTTTTTTTAGAAAAGCTTCTCCTTTTTGATTTTCATCAATCAGCATTTGAGGCAATAACAGTTTCATTTCCTCATTATTATACACGCGTAATGAAGGACAAATTAGAGGAATTTCCGCATCATTTGTACTTTGCGTTTTATAATACTCTTTAATTTTCTGGAATAATGATATATAGTATTTCATGATTTCTATTAGTTTAAAAAATCCAAACACCTTTTCAGGCATTTGGATTTTTATTAGTGGATTAGTTAACCTCTACCCATTCGTCATCTTTAATTGATGGAAGTGGGTTTGGCGATAAATCAAGAATGTTACATTTTCTTCCTAAAAGTAAAATTCCTCCAGAAGACAATCCTTGTTCTTCTTTTTTACCCGTACTATTTACACGAGTATCTTGATACCCATAAGTACCTCCAAACATGAAAGGACCAATTGCTAAATGTGCTCCTGCGTTAACTTCATCTTCAGCTCTTTTGTATGAAGTAGAATTCTTTTTAAAACCAATTTTTAAATCAGAAATAAAATATAATTCTGTTGTAACAGCAGGTAATAAACCTTTACCATTACCATCGCTAATCATTTGGTTGTTTAAAATTTCAGCTCCATTTTTTGAGTATTTCCAATAACGAGATTTAAGGAACGTACTACCAAACCATGGACTTGACACATAACATTTTCCAATTTTAAAGGACATTTCAAATTCATTGAAGTTATAAGTAGAATCGATTCTTTTATGTTTTCCAGTTCCGCCTACATTAACCATTCCTGCAAAACTTGCTGCTGCACTCCAGCTGTGTGTTGTGCTTTTGTAATTTGAATCGAATTCACTTTTACTAAATTTATACTCTAACCATTTTGTTGAATTAGCTAAAGTACTTGCTGGTACAGGTTGAGAGAAGTAATAAGTATTCATACCACCTAAACCAGTTCTTTTTGCTGCTAAAAGTTCCGACTCATAACGCTTTTTAATCGTAATGAAATTACTACTTTCAATTTCATCAATATAATTTAAAGCTTTTTCAATTTTCCCTTTATAACCGATACCTTCCCAACGTTTTAAAGCATCATCTCTTCTTTTGATGTAGTTTCTACCATTGATAGCCATTTCCGACATCGCATCAGCTTCACCGTCAGCTACTCTTTTTTGTAAATCTGTTAATTTATCTTCTTGTTCATAATATAACGCTTCATACTCTAAATACTTCACGTATTGTGGAGAAGGGAAAGATTGATAGATAAATTTCGGATTATCTTCTGGATGTTCTACAACCGTATCATCAAAATCAGGGTTTGCTAATTTTTTAATAGTAACGATTTGTTTTCTTAAAGTCTCTAATTTCTTTTCCACTTTAGGATCGATTTTTGAATTTTTAACAACGCAATAATCCAAAACATCACTATAAACATTTGATTTTGTATGGTCAGGATGTGGACTAAAAATGGTAAATTTTCTAGCTCCTGTAGCAGGGTCAATTTCTGGAATCATACTCGGAATTTGATCTGCTATTCTGGCAAATTCTTCTGAATAAGCATACTTGCTATATTTTTTAGAACTTCTAGCATCTTCATACTCTTCATCTGACATATTTTCTAATTTTGGAGTAGCTCCAAAAAAACCTTTTAAAGCATAATCAAATGCTTCTGGATCCATGACTACAGGAACTGGTTCCCAAGCAATAAAGTTGTTTGGCCCTAACATTTTGGCGTCTCCTCCATTAGTCATTTTTTTAAAAACATCGCCTAATAAATAGTTTAAAAAGTCTTTTTCATCAGGCATTGGTGTAAAATCTGGCATAATATTAAATTTTTAGTTACTCCTACTCTTTTAAAGGCTTTTCGGACTGCACCTATTAATTTATTTTTTCGCTTAGCGAAATAATTTTTTCAACTTCATTTTTATACCCTATACTAGTCCATAGTTTAAGAGCATTTTCGATTTTTTTCATATGTGTAGCTCCTGAAAAATTGATCTCTGTCATAGCATTTACATCTCCATTTTCAACATTACTTTTAACAGTATTTAGATGGGAAGACAATTCATTATATTTTTGTTTCAGTTCTAAATATTTTGAAAATTTTGGCGATGGAAATACTTGGATTTCTCCATTTTTATCTTTTTTGGCTTGACCAAGTTTATCCTTCAGATATTGAAGTTGATTTACATCTGAAACATCTTCAAAAATTTCCTCGATAGTTTTTTCAGTTTCCATTTTCTAAATTTTAAGGATATTGTGTTCTAGCTTGATTTACTAAATCAACCAAGTCAGATCCTCCACTTGCAGCGTTCGTAGAACTATTTTGCCAGCTTTGTACTCCTACTACATTTGGAGTGGTTCCCCAGTATCCCCAAAATGGTCCACCACTTTGACCTGGCCATACATCTCCAGTATGGTAAAGTGCTTGTGCTTTATCTGAAGTTGCATCATCTCCATTTAAGGCAATATTTGTTTGATAAGTTGGTCTTTCTCCTGCTGTTAAATCAACCGGATAACCAGCGTGTGTCCAGTAAGCGCCACCGTCCCAAGAGTCAGTATATGCTGTTGCTCCCATCCAACCTGTAGTATTCCCTAAGTTTCTATCTAAAACCACCACTACATAATCAAATTTTGATTCAGTTGCATCGATAGTTGGCCCACTTACTTTGTATTTGTAGAAAGTTTTGATACTATTTGCGGTTCCATAAGTAGCATTTGGACCATTGTAGTACATTGGCGAGAACTTCACCCATCCCGTAGTTCCGTTTGCTAAAAATTTGATAACGTGTGCACAAGTTAATACGTGACGAGGTCCAATCATTACACCACTTGCAATTCCAAGTTCTGTTTGAACTCTTCCAACGCAATTCCAAGGATAAGTCATTGAATTGTATACAGTTCTTTGATCTGGGCCAAAAATAGTTTTGCTTCCTTTTTCTTGCATGAACGTTTCTCTGTCAATGAACTTGGTGTTTTTTACTGCCTTAGGAATAAACTCTACATCTAAATTCTCAGGTGTAAAACCTTCTGTTTTTTCGATAGCTTTTTTAGTTCCTTCTAAACTTTTAATCCCTATTGCTTCAATTTCTTCCAAGTTTGAAGCTGCTTTTTTTGCTTTTACGCCTTTTGCTTTTTTTAATTCTTCGCAAAGAATTGGATTTGTTGTTTCCATGATTTTAATTGTTTATTTAGTTATAAAAAGATATTTTGATTTAATTCGGTTCTTTTCCCTTCTGTTTGATTGATTTGAGCCGCACCCATTGCAGATAAAGCATTTGATATTTGAGAATCTAAAGCGTTTCTCTTAATGTTACCATTTGTGGCTCTTAAGATTTTACATAAATTATATGTGAAATAACCACGAGTTACTCCGCCCATATTTCCTTCCATGGCCACTTGACTATCTTTACAAGCTGCAAAAAGTGAATGATTCATAGAAGTTGCAGTAAGTTGTTTGGTTCCTTTTTTACTAGTTTTTTTAACCTCAACTAATTCTTTAGAGTGATTGAAGTAAAACTCATCTTCTAAATTTGGCTCAATAAATCTGGCTGCTTCATTTGTTGGATTTCCGTCTAAATCCACCAAACTCATTTTTCTAGTTCCAGTTCCTGAATGGCAGCAATCAAAAATCACATCCATATTGACTCCGGCAGGAAGTTGACTTAGTATGGCCGCGAATTCATCATCACGCATTACACCTGCTGAGGCAAAATCGTGTGGACAAATAGCATCATCTAAACCATCTACTTCAAAATCACTTCCGATATTCGCTACTCTTGTACCATGACCTGAATAGTAAAACACAATAGAATCGCCTTTTTTACTCGTAGTTACTAAGTTGGTTAAATTAGAAACGATATTTGCTTTTGTTGCGTTCTGATTCGTTAAAATTCTTACGCTTAAAGCTGGGAAACCACATATTACTAAAGTGTTTGCCATGTCTCGTGCGTCATTCACACATCCGTTTAAATCGGGTCCTCCAACCCCTATAGGAGCATAATCGTTGATGCCCACTACTAAAGCTTTCTTAGCCATAATTTCAAAATTTAAATTGTTATTAATTGTTAATCAAAAAACACTTGTTATATTTGATAAAGAATTTCTTACATTTATAACACTGTATTAATACTACATTATTACTTATGTACTACCTCAATTCTTAAGGTGATTTTGATTTTGTAAAATTGGAACCTTTTATTTTTCTGAGGTAGAGCTGATTTCCTGATTTTTTAAAAGGGCTTTAGCGGGATTGCTTTTAGGGAAATTTATTTGAAGTTTCGCAGATAAATACGGAACGAAAAAGGGGGTTTTTCCCCTTGTTCAGAAAATGACTAAAAAATTAAATTTGTATTATAAACTAAAAACTAAAAAAATGAAACAATTTGATGAACCAACTCAATTAATAACGAGTGAATTGGCACTTGATTTAAACAAAAGATATAATGAAAAAAGATCAGGTTTAATTTTATCGAATATTGGTAAAGAAGATACAAATGCAGTTTGGTATTCTATTGAAGAATTAGAGAATTACATTAATTATATAAAAACTAAGGGAATTGAAAAAGGAATTGAAATAAACGGAATTAGATTTTATATCGGAGTGTATCCAGAAGATGGTTTGAAATATAAAGAAAAAGCGGGTTTAACAACTATATTTCTGTCGCCAACAAAAAAGAAAATTTCTGGTAATTTAGAAAAAAGTTTAGACGCGAATACATCTGTAGAAGTAAATGTAGATGTTACAGAAATTGAACCCCTAAATTATGGTGGGATTGGTAATCCTCCAAAAATAACGTATCCACAATAAAATATGTTACAAAATTTAAACTCTTATACTATTTATTTAGCTTTATTATCAGGAATTCCAGGAATATTTTTCTATTTCAAACTTCCAAATAATAAAGCTAAATCTCTATTAGCTTTCATTTGGATAGCTTTTATTATAGATTATATTGGTTTAAATTTTACAGAATGGACAGGCTGTATCAATTATCCAATTTACAATTTTTACATCTTAATTAGTTTTTCATATTATATCATTTTATTAAAATTATTGCTAATTAAGATAAAGAATAAGAAAATTGCATTAATATTCTTACTGCTTTTCATTAGTACGTATTTTGTAAATTTATTGTTTATTGAAAACAATCTTAGTAGTACTTTAACGAGTGTTTTTGCAATAGGTGTAATAATAATTTTGTTTTTATCGTGCTTGTATTTATTAGAAATATTTAGCTCAGAAAACATTCTAAACTTTAAAAAATCAATCTATTTTTGGTTTGTACTCGGCATTTTAGCTTTTCATGTTCCTTTTTTACCCTACATGTTGGCCAATCATTTTTTCTTGATTGATACGAATATGACCATCTTTAGATTTGTTTTATTTATATTAAATTTGTTAATGCACAGTTGTTTTTTAATAGGTTTTATATGCAGCGAGAAGAAATACAATTATTAGTAATTTCCTTTAGTATAGTATTATTTACACTATTACTGACTGTATTTATTTTGTTCTTTTTTTTTCAGAAGAAGAAAACAAAATTTTTAACGGATAAGTTAGAAGCAGAATTACTTTTTCAATCTGAATTAACTAAGTCGAAAATTGAAATTAAAGAACAAACTTTAACAAATGTAAGTCGGGAATTACATGATAATGTCGGACAAATTCTTTCAGTAGCACTCATGCAGATGAATATCATTATTGAAGACAACGACAAATATTCAATTTCAGAACTTAAAGAAATAAAAGAATTAGTTACAAAATCTTTAAATGAAATTCGTGTATTATCTAAAATAATGAATGGTGATCTTTTTCTAAACACCAATTTCATTACTGCAATTTCAGAAGATTTAGATAGAATAAAAGCCCTTAAAAAAATTAAATGTGAAGTACATATTAATGGAGAACTAAAAAAAATAAACTCGGAACATCAAACTATTATTTATAGAATTTTACAGGAATCTATATCAAATATATTAAGACATTCACACAGTGATTCTATAACAATAAATATTTTGTTTACCGAAAAGAATTGTAAAATTGACATCATTGATACCGGAAAAGGCTTCAACGTAGAAAAAAGTAAAAAAGGCTCAGGTTTATCCAATATTTATACTAGAGCCGATTTAATTGGTGCAAGTTTAACTATTTATTCCAACAATAATGGAACAATTTTAATGATAGATTATCCGATAAAAGAAGAGAAAAATATATAAAAAATCATGGAAAAAATTAAAATAATAATTGTAGATGATCATTTATTATTCTCTCAATCACTCTCTTTTTTAATAAGTAAATACAAAGAATTCGAAGTGATTGGAAGTTACCCCAATGGTAAAGAATTTATCACCGCATTTGAAACAGAAAATATCGAAATTCCAAACATTGTGCTATTAGATGTTAATATGCCAATTATGGATGGAATTGAAACGATGAAATGGATTAAAGAAAATCATTCAGATTTAAAAGTTTTAGCCTTGTCCGTAAACGATGATGAAGACACCATCATGAAAATGATTACGAATGGTGCCAAAGGCTATTTATTGAAAGATACCGATCCGAAAACATTTAAAGAAGCTTTATTAGAAGTACATAACAAAGGGTTTTACTATACCGAAATTGTTTCTGGATTTTTAATAAACAAATTAAACCAAAACGAAAACAAAATCGTTTTAAAAGATAGAGAAGTAGAATTTATCCGATTAGCTTGTACCGAAAAAACATATAAAGAAATTGCAGATGGTATGTGCTTAAGTCCAAAAACAATAGACGGTTACCGAGAAAATTTATTTCAAAAACTAGAACTAAAAACCAGAATTGGTTTGGTTTTATATGCTATTAAAAACAAAATTGTTTGCATTTAAGCTTTTAAATAATAAATTAAAAATACAATTAAGCCGTAAAAAGTTAAATGCACAAAAGTATTTAACTTGTATTCTTTACTTCCATTAATGAGCTTACCTAAATCGAATAGTAACATTAAAATAGAAATACATCCAAAAAATAGAAACATGAAAAAACTTAATCCAGGACCATGAACACTTGGCGATAACATCTCAGTAAAAACACATGTTAGAACATATAATATGTAAAAAATTACTACTCTTATCAAGTTTCTTTTCATCAGAATTATTGTTTTTAATTTCGTAAATCAAAAATCGTAAATCACACTTACAATTGAATTTGTCTTTCAATTTGTTGTTCTAAAGAAATATATGTTTCCGTACGTGAAACACCTTTAATGCTTTGAATTTTATCATTCAATAATTGCATTAAGTGTTCGTTGTCTCTACAAATAATTTTGGTTAAAATACTCCAATTCCCAGTGGTATAGTGACATTCTAATACTTCTGGGATTTTTTTTAGCTCTTTAACAGTTTCCGTATTACTAGAAGCTTTGTCTAAATAAATACCAATAAACGCCATAGTTTTATAGCCTAACACTTTATTATTCACCACATATTTAGAACCTGAAATCACACCAGCTTGTTCTAGCTTCTTCAAACGTTGGTGAATGGCAGCTCCTGAAATACCTAATTTATTAGCAATTTGAAGAATAGGTTTTCTGGCATCTTCCATAAGGTTACGAAGAATTTCTTTGTCTATACCGTCAATCTCTATTTGTAAGTGATTTATCTTCATAAGTTATAATTTTAAATAAAAAATCCGAAACAAATTGCTGTTTCGGATTAAAGTTAAGAAAATTATTTAATTTTTATACAAAAGAACTATATCCTAAATAAGGCACTTCAAATTCATTAAATAAAACACCATAATCTTCTAATTCTTCTAAAATTGGCTCGTACACTTCTTTAGATGTTGGCAATTGCACACCTGCAGTAGTAATTTCACCATTTAATATTTTTAAAGTTGCAATTGCAACTGGTAATCCAACTGTTTTTGCCATAGCTGTATAGGTTTGATCATCTCCTAAACAAACCATTGTAGAATCGACTTGTCTTTGCTCACCATCAATTTCATAACCAATTTTATGATACATCACAATCATGTCTTTATCATCTGGTTCTAATGTCCATTTCTCAGATAATATTTTTTCTAACATTTGAGCAGGAGTAGCATTTTTTAAACCAGCAAATGTGGTTTTACTAAATAAATCTAATTCTAAAAGCTTATCCCAAATCACATCGTCTTGATCAATTTTTAATTGATGTCTGAATTTAATCTCAATAGAGTCAGAAGGATGATAAGGTAAAAATAAGTTTACGAAATCTCTATTGCTTAAATGTTCAGAATCATCTAAAATGTAGGTATCATCAGTCATTCCTAATTGTACAAAAACATCCCAAGCTTTTGAAAAACCAACTCTTCTTATGGTTCCACGATAGCACGTTTTGGCTTCCTCTAAACCGTAAATTTCTCTGTATTTTAAAGAATCTCTATTCGCGTAAGCTTCAAATCTTCCGAAACCTTCCACTTCTAAAAATTCTGTTCTTCTGAATAATTTATTGTACGGAATGTATTTGTAAGTTCCTTCTTGGATAAATTTCGCAGCACCACCTTGTCCGGCTAATACTACATTACGAGGCGCCCAAGTGAATTTATAATTCCATAAATTAGTATCACTTTCTGGAGCCACTAACCCACCACAAAACGACTCAAATAAGATGATTTTTCCACCTTCACTTCTGATGTCATCCATAATTTTCATGGCACTCATATGGTCAATTCCAGGATCTAAACCAATTTCGTTCATTAAAACAATATTGTTTTCTCTAGCAACTTCATCTAAAGCTTGCATTTCTGCACTAATATAAGATGCTGTAACCATATGTTTATGATAGAAAACACAATCTTTTGCGACTTCAATATGCATATGAGCTGGTAACATAGAAACTACAATATCTGCTTGCTTAATTTCTTGTTTGCGTTGCTCCGCATTGAACACATCAAATGAAATGGCTCTTGAATTTTTATGATTACCTGTTTTCTTAATGGCCAATTCTTCAGACAAATCACCAATTGTAATAAACAAATTTTCTACCTCCGATTTGTCTAATAAATATTTTATAAGTGATGAAGCAGATCTACCTGCTCCTATAATCAAAATCTTTCTCATTTTTATCTTAATATCACACAAAGGTAATGATATGTTATATTTCTAAAAAATAAAACCTCGCTTTTATCAAAAAATTTGCATTTAAGTTTAATATATTTGTACAGAATTTAAACAAAATCAATGGAAAAGAAAATTTTATTAGCGGCCTGTTTTTTAGGTTTTTTAGCCATAATTTTAGGTGCTTTTGGAGCTCATGCCTTAAAAAAAACATTAACACCAGAACAATTAATTTCTTTTGAAACTGGTGTGAAATATCAAATGTACCATGCCTTATTTTTATTATTTGTAGGAAATACACAAATAATTACTCTTAAAGAGAAAGCGGTGCTTTTTTATATGGTTTTAGTGGGTATTTTATTCTTTTCAGGTTCTATTTACATTTTAACCACAAGCGCGATTACAGGAATTAAATCTAAAATATTTGGACCTATTACTCCTATTGGCGGTTTGTTTTTAATCGTATCTTGGGGTTATTTATTTTACGCTATTTTAACTAAAAAATAACAGAAAACGTTTATTTGTCAAATTATTGTTTAATTTTGTGCTTTAAATAAAAGCAACATAACTTATATTTTTATGAACACATCCGCTCAATCTGCGAAATCGATTTCGTTAGAAAAATATGGAATCAAAAATGTTAAAGAAATCGTTTACAATCCGTCTTACGATTTATTATATGATGAAGAGTTAAGCAATAACTTGCAAGGCTTTGAAAGAGGGCAATTAACAGAACTTGGTGCGGTTAATGTAATGACTGGTGAATTTACAGGTCGTTCACCAAAGGATAAATATATTGTTAAAGACAGTACTACAGAAAACACAATTTGGTGGAATTCTGAAAAAGCAGTTAATGATAACAAACCTATTTCAACAGACACTTGGAATGCGTTAAAAGAAACTACGGTTTCTCAATTATCTGAAAAAAGATTATTTGTGGTTGATGCATTTTGTGGTGCGAACGAAAACACTCGTTTAAAAGTTCGTTTCATTATGGAAGTGGCTTGGCAAGCACATTTCGTAACAAATATGTTTATTAGACCTACTGCAGAAGAATTAGCAAATTTTGGAGAGCCAGATTTCGTAGTTATGAATGGTTCTAAAACTTCTTTTAAAGATTATGCCTCTCATGGGTTAAATTCTGAAGTATATATTGCTTTCAACTTAACAGAAAAAATTCAATTAATTGGTGGAACATGGTATGGTGGTGAAATGAAAAAAGGTTTATTCGCCTTAATGAATTACTACTTACCACTACAAGGAATTTCTTCAATGCACTGTTCTGCAAATAAAGCTGCAAATGGTGATGTTGCTGTTTTCTTCGGATTATCTGGAACAGGAAAAACTACTTTATCTACAGATCCAAAACGCGAATTAATTGGTGACGATGAGCACGGATGGGATAATGATGGTGTTTTCAATTTCGAAGGTGGATGTTATGCCAAAACTATCGACTTAAGCAAAGAAAACGAACCAGATATTTTTAATGCAATTCGTAAAGACGCTTTATTAGAAAACGTTACCGTTGATGCGAACGGAAAAATCGACTTCAAAGATGGTTCAGTTACACAAAACACTCGTGTTTCTTACCCAATTAACCATATTGACAATATCGTAAAACCAGTTTCTAAAGCAGGTCATGCGAATAAAGTTATCTTCTTAACAGCTGATGCTTTCGGAGTTATGCCTCCAGTATCAAAGTTAACTCCAGAACAAACTAAATACTATTTCTTATCAGGATTTACAGCAAAATTAGCTGGAACGGAAAGAGGTGTTACACAACCAGAACCAACTTTTTCAGCTTGTTTCGGAAAAGCGTTTTTAACGTTACATCCAACTAAATATGGTGAAGAATTAGTTAAGAAAATGGAAGAACATAAAGCTACTGCTTATATGGTAAACACGGGTTGGAATGGAACTGGAAAGCGTATTTCTATTAAAGATACACGTGCTATTATCGATGCGATTTTAGATGGTTCTATCGAAAATGCTGAAACTACAGTAGTTCCTACATTTAACTTTGTAGTTCCTACATCATTAAACAATGTAGATTCTAACATTTTAGATCCAAGAAACACCTATGCAGATGCTTCTGAATGGACAACTAAAGCGGAAGATTTAGCTGGAAGATTCATTAAGAACTTCGTTCAATACACAGACAATGCAGAAGGTGCTGCTTTAGTAAACGCAGGACCAAAGTTATAATCATAGTAACCAAAATACTATTTAAAAAACGTCTTGATTTTCAAGGCGTTTTTTTTGCTCTAAAGTAAATTCAAAGTATAAAAAAAGCGTTCATTTCTGAACGCTTTTTCATTTTATATAAGTAATTATTATTTTCCTTTATTTGCTTCTGCAACATATTTTTCTAAAGCACCTGTCATAGAAGGTGTTCCTGGCGCTGGAGCCATAATATCCACTCTTAAACCATGCTCTAATGCTTCTTTTTGAGTTGTTGAACCGAATACCGCAATACGTGTATTGTTTTGTTCAAAATCTGGGAAGTTTTTAAATAACGATTTAATTCCAGTTGGGCTAAAAAACGCTAATACATCGTAATATACATCTTTTAAATCCGTTAAGTCACTCATTACTGTTTTGTAAAAAATACCTTGCTTCCATTCTACTTTTAAACCATCTAATGTTACTGGCACATCATGATTTAATTGGTCAGTGTTTGGCAATAAAAACTTTTCGTCTTTATACTTTTTAATAAGTGGTGCTAAATCAGCAAATTCTTTCTGACCTACATAAATTTTACGTTTTCTGTATACAACATACTTTTGTAAGTAAAAGGCAACAGCTTCTGATTGACAAAAATATTTTAAATCCTCAGGAATTTTATATCTCATTTCTTCAGCAACTCTGAAAAAATGATCTACTGAGTTTTTACTTGTAAATATAATTGCTGTAAAATTATTTAAATCGATTTTCTGAGCTCTAACTTCTTTAGCCGACACTCCTTCTACGTGAATAAAAGGACGAAAATCAATTTTCACCTTAAATTTATTTTGCAGATCATAATATGGAGAATTTTCCACTTTCGGCTCTGGTTGAGAAACCAAAATCGTTTTAACTTTCAAATTTGACATATCTAACAAATTCCTAATTTTTCGTTACCCAATAATACATGAAATAGTACGGTGCTATTTCAAGCGTGCAAAGATATAAAATAAAATAAAACAATTTACCAAGTATTATTTTTTGATACGTTTTTACTAAAAAATAATAGGTAAACACGTTGTAAAGCAGGAAAACACCAAGTATTACATAGAAAACTTCTTTGATTGGTGTTTGATTATAATACAAAACAATATTCACAGGCAATAAAATAAAACCTAAAAAAGCTCTATAATTTGTTTTAATCAGATTAAATTGATCTACAACACTCTCTGAATCTATAGCAGTACCGACAATTTTTTCGATTAAAAATTTAGACAATACAAACACAAAAAGAAAAGTAATTATCTGAATATAAGTAATATAATTATCAATTTTAGTGTAATTAAAAAAACTTAAAAGCAGTAAAATAAAGAATGAAAACGAAATTAATTGAATGATAAACATCGAAATGGTAAACCAGTTCAATAAGTTATTCGTGTCTTTATACACTTTATTATATTTATCAGAATAACCCAGTTTTAAAAATTCATTAAAACGAACTGAAAAAATAGATTTATTAAGTGCAATAATAGCTATGGCCAACACAAATAATATTGTGGCCCAATCTTTGTTTACTAAAATTCGCTCCGATAATTGTATCATAATCATACCGCAAAAGTAACAAAAAAAACAACTATCAATTAATTATAATATTATTAAGACATTAAATCTAAAAAAATCTTAATTTTGCAACGAAAATAAAATCACATGTCAGCAGGAATAGTAATTATACCTACCTATAACGAAATTGAAAACATAGAACGAATTGTTCATGCGGTTTTTCAATTACCTTCGGATTTTCACCTATTAATTGTAGATGATAATTCACCCGATGGAACTTCTCAAAAAGTAATTGAACTACAACAACAATACCAAGGAAAATTATTTTTAGAAGTTCGAAATAAAAAATCTGGACTTGGAACTGCCTATGTTCACGGTTTTAAATGGGCATTATCTCATAATTATCAGTACATTTATGAAATGGATGCTGATTTTTCTCATAATCCAAACGATTTAGAGAAATTATATTTAGCCTGTCAAAATGGTGCAGATGTAGCAATTGGTTCTAGATATTCTAAAGGTGTAAATGTGGTAAACTGGCCATTGAACCGAGTTTTGATGTCGTATTTTGCTTCTGTTTATGTCAAGTTTATCACAGGAATGAAAATTCACGATGCTACGGCAGGTTTTATTTGTTATAAAAGAAACGTTTTAGAAACCATCAATATCGATAAAATTAAATTTGTGGGTTATGCCTTCCAAATTGAAATGAAATATCGCGCTTTTGTTAATAAATTTAAAATTGAAGAAGTGCCTATTATTTTTACCGATAGAACGTTGGGTGAATCTAAAATGAGCGGAGCAATCATCCGTGAAGCCGTTGTTGGCGTGATTATGTTACGAATTAGAAAAATATTTAACAGATTATAAATGAGCACATTTTTAATTAAAAATGCAAAGATTGTAAATGAGGGAAGCATCTTCGAAGGGGATGTGTTAATTGAAAATGAAAAAATAAGTCAGATTGCAGAAAGTATTAGTGCGAAAACTTCAAACTGTGTGATCATTGATGCAGAAGGAAACTTTTTATTACCAGGAGTAATTGATGACCAAGTACATTTCAGAGAACCAGGTTTAACACATAAAGGAAATATAGCATCTGAAAGTCGAGCTGCAGTTGCCGGCGGAATTACCTCTTTTATTGAGCAACCTAATACAGTTCCCAACGCAATCACTCAAGAATTATTAGAAGACAAATACCAAATTGCTTCTCAAACTTCCTATGCGAATTATTCGTTTATGATGGGTGGAACGAATGACAATTTAGAAGAAGTTTTAAAAACGAATCCTAAAAATGTTGCAGGAATTAAGTTATTCTTAGGCTCTTCAACCGGGAATATGTTAGTAGACAATCCAGAAACGTTAGAAAAAATATTTTCCTCTACAAAAATGTTAATTGCAGTACATTGTGAAGATGAAGCTACTATTAAAGCGAATGTGGAAAAATATTTAGCAGAATACGGGGAAGATATTCCAGTTAATAAGCATCATTTAATTAGAAGTGAAGAAGCCTGTTATTTATCTTCATCAAAAGCTATAGAATTAGCTCAAAAAACAGGAGCTCGTTTACATATTTTCCATGTTTCAACTGCAAAAGAAACTGATTTATTTACAAACAAAATTCCGTTAGAAAATAAGCAGATTACTGCTGAAGTTTGTGTTCATCATTTGTGGTTTACCGACAAAGATTACGATACGAAAGGAAATTTAATAAAATGGAATCCGGCGGTTAAAACGCAAGCTGACCAAGATGGTTTGTGGAAAGCCTTACTAGATGATAGAATTGATGTAATTGCTACAGACCACGCACCTCATACATTTGAAGAAAAACAAAACAAATACACAAGTTGCCCTAGTGGTGCACCTATGGTTCAACACGCTTTAGTGGTAATGATGGAAGCTTATATAAAAGGTAAAATTTCCGTTGAGAAAGTAGTAGAAAAAATGTGTCACAATCCAGCTAAGATTTTCAAAATTGAAAACCGTGGATTTATTAGAGAAGGTTATTTTGCCGATTTAGTAATTGTGAATCCGCATATGCCTTGGAATGTGAAAAAAGAAAATATTCTTTACAAATGTGGTTGGTCTCCTTTGGAAGATGTTAATTTTAAATCACGAATTTCCCATACTTTTGTAAATGGAAATTTAGTATATGCTAACGGGAAATTAAAAGATATTATTGCTGGCCAAAGATTAACTTTCGACAGAGAATAAAAATATTTAGTATGAAGAAAATTGTTGTTTTATTCCTATTTATACTTATTGCTTGCAATAACAATCCAGTAAAAAAACCAGATCATTTATTGGATGAAGAAACTATGGAAAACATTTTGTTTGATGTAGCAGTTTTACAAGCTACAAAAGCAAATTCACCTGAAGTTTTAGAAGCCAACAACATTGATACTAAAGATTTTATTTATAAAAAATATAAAATAGACAGTGCTACTTATCATCAAAACAACAGATATTATGCTGGAGATGTTAGAAAACACAAACACATGCACAAAAGAATTTTAGCAAGAATAGAAGCACTTTCTTCTAACAAACCTGCAAATAATACTACAAACGAATAAAAAAGCGACCAATTGGTCGCTTTTTTATTTATACTAATTGACTCGTAATTGTCTTATCAATGGCATTCCATAATTGCAATCTCATTTGTAACGAATCCAGTGCGACTTGTTTCACTTCTGCCCATTTTTTCGGACAATCACCACATAATTCATCAATCATTTTCATGGCCATTGGACCGTGTTCATCGGCATCTAATTCGATATGTCTTTCAAAATAATAAATTAGTTTCGATAAATCAGTTTCCGGAAATTGCTCCTGAAAGTTTTTTAAGATTGCAAAGAACATACTCGGTATTAAGTCTTCTCTTCCAAAGGTAAAAGCAGCTGCTATTTCATGAGGCTTTCCTTCTTCTATTACCCGGAAAGTAAAATCCAAAAAAGCTTTAATGTTTGGGTGTAAATCGCTTTTTTTAATAGCGACAAATATATTTTGTAACGATTGAACATCGGATAAAAAAATGTTGATTTTGCTGGTATCAGCCCCACAGGCTTCCATGGCTTCAATGTACATTTCGTAATGGCTGAGGTGTCTTCCGTCAAGAGTCAGGTCAGTTTCTTCAGCTAAAACAATT
>CAMLRV010000017.1 GCA_946482495.1 uncultured Flavobacteriia bacterium | reverse complement strand
CCACCTTGTTTCGCACCAGAATTTAGAGCTAAAATGGCATTTTTACTTAATGAACCGTAACTCATCGCACTAATATTAAACAAACTAGCCTGATATGGTTTTTCACATTGAGAAGAACCAATTTTAACTTTTGGATTGGAATTGACTTGCGAAAAAGGAATCGCTTTGATACTATGATTGATCCATTTATAACCCGGTTCGTACACATTTAATTGCGTTCCGAAAGGCATAGAATCCGTTTCTTTTTTACTTCTTTGATAGACTAAACTTCTTTGTAATCTATTGAACGGTTTCCCTTCCGTATCATTTTCAATGAAATACTGACGAGCTCCTGGTCCGAGTGCTTCTAAAATATAACGCATTCTCCCAATTAAAGGAAAGTTTCTACGAATGGTTTTTTTAGATTGCAACATATCGTAAAGCCCCATTGCAATCAAAGGAACAAATATCAAAAGAAGAAAACCGAATTTCCAATTAATATAAATTAGAATTCCTGTTAATGATAGGATAGTGATACTGATGATTACAAATACTTTTCTCATAATTTGCTTTTTAACCGCAAAGCTCGCAATGCCCTTCGACTCCGCTCAGGGTGACATCGCTAGGTTCGCAAGGTTTAAAATTATATTTACTTCAATTTAAATCGTTGAATTTTACCAGTTTCTGTTTTGGGTAAGCTTTCCACAAAGTTAATTATTCTCGGATATTTATATGGCGCAGCTGTGTTTTTAAACCAATTTTGAATCTGAATTTTCAAATCGTCTTCTGCTTTATTTTGTTCTTTTAAAACAATATGTGCACAAACTAGCATGCCGCGTTCTTCATCGGGCAACCCAACAACCGCACATTCTAAAATATCTTCATGCGTTAAAAGTACAGATTCCACTTCAATTGCTGCAATATTATAACCCGAAGAAATAATCATATCATCGCCACGCGCTACAAAATAAAAATAACCATCTTCATCTTGACGAAACACGTCGCCAGTGATGTTCCAACCGTTTTCAACATATTCACGTTGTTTTTCTTCTCTGTTTAAATATTTACAACCGGTAATGCCGCGAACCACTAATCTTCCTGGTTCATTTCTAGCAACTTCGTTTCCGTTGGCATCGATAATTTTCGCTTCATAACCTGTGATGGCTAAACCAGTTGCTCCAGGTTTCATGTTTTCTTCATTAGATGAAATAAAAATATGTAGCATTTCTGTTGCACCAATTCCGTCAATGATTTTTAAACCAGTTGCATCGAACCAATCTTGCCAAACTTTTAAAGGTAAAGTTTCTCCAGCTGAAACACATTTTCGAAGACTAGAAATATTGTATTCGTTCACTTTAGTTGTAATAATTCGCCAGGCTGTTGGAGCCGTGAAACAAATCGACACTTTATACTCTTGAATTGCTTTTAATAATAAATCGGGACTAGGTTTTTCAATTAAAAATGTCGAAGCACCAAAATACATCGGAAACAAAACCAATCCGCCTAAACCGAAAGTAAACCCAAGTGGTGGACTTCCGATGAAAACATCATTCTGATTAGGTTGTAAGGAATATTGTGGGAAAGCTTCGCAAATATTTAAAATATCTTTGTGATAATGCGCCGTCATTTTTGGCAAACCTGTTGTACCAGATGTAAAACCAATTAACGCTACTGAATCTGATTTGGAATGGTAATTTTGGAATGTTTTCGGCTTCGCCTCCATCAATTTTTCTACATCTGAATTTCTATAGAAACTCACATTTTTTAGAAAATCAGATTGCACTAAATTCATTTCTTCAGACAAATCGCTGTCGCAAATTGCATGTGAAATTTCAGCACAATCGATAATAGTTGTTAATTCTTTCGAACGTAATAAAGGCATGGTTGCCACTACAATTCCTCCCGCTTTTAAAACAGCGAACCAACATGCCACCATCATTGGATTATTCGCTGAACGCAACAACACTCGGTTTCCCGATTGTAAACCTAAATCGTCCACTAAAACATGAGCAATTTGATTCGCTTTTTCGTATAAATCTTGGTAGGTCCAAGTTTCTTCGAAAGTGCGAATACAAATAGTGTTTCCTCTTCCTTCCTTGATATGATTATCCAGTAATTTTTCCACACAATTGAGCATTTCTGGTCGATTGAATTGTGGCAAATCCAAGAATTTATATTCTGGCTGTAAATCAAGATTGGGTAAATTTATATGTGCGAAATTGTCTTCGTAATGTTTCATTCTAATTTTTCAAAAAATTGTTAATCGAATTAAAATAAGATTCCTGTGCGTCTAACCAGCCATAATGTCCACATTTGTCTAATAAAACTAATTTAGAATTGGGAAAAGAATTGGCAATTTCTTGTGCGGTTTCAACTGAAATTATATCATTTTTTCCTTGTAATACTAACACTGATTGCTTGAAATTTTTAAATGATTTACTGCAATCAAACTTAATTTTTCTTAAATCTTCAAAAACCAAAGCATTGATTTCAAATTGTATTTGAGTCAAACGTCTAGCGATAATTGGCGCTTTTGATTTATCATAAACATAAGCATTGGCTAAATATTTTGCCCTTAATTGTAATGTTTCAAATGAAGAATCGCCACCATCTAATTTTATTTGATAATATGACAAACTATCTCTTTGAACTTTCGTTAAATTGTTATTCAAACGTTGTTGGACATAAGAGGTGAACTTCATATTAAGTCCGCCAGAAGAAGAAAAAATCAGTTTTTCTATTGTTTCAGGGTGTTTTGTAGCATAATAAGAAGCCATAATTCCACCAAAAGAATGTCCGAGAATGGTCCATTTTTTAATTTTAAGATGATTTCTCAAATTCTCCATATCCTGAACCATCAAATCCATTGTAATTGTTTTAGAATTAATTGAATCTACAGTTGATTTTCCAGTTCCTCTTTGGTCATAAATAATAGTTTGAAAATTCATTTTAGCCAATTCTTCTGCCACAAAAGCAAATCCTTCACAATTCATTCCAGGACCGCCATTAATAATAAGTAGTGGTTTCCCTGAACCAAAAGTTTTATAATGTAATTTAGAGTTACCACTACTGATAATTTCTTCAGTTTGTGCAAAACCAAAATGAAAGAAAATCAGAGTTATGAATAACAAATTTTTCATTTACTATTTCTTATTACTTTTTGGTTTCAACGCTATTTTCATTCCTTCCGTTTGTTTTCTTTCCGAAGCTTTTAATGGATACAAATGCGAAATTCCCATTTTGTATGGATTCGGAATATCAGTTGCTTGAAATTGCTCATAAGCTTGCGCGTTCCTAACAAAATTCGCATCCAATAATAATGGTCTTCCTAAGGCAACTAAATCGGCACGACCGTTTAAAATAATCGTATTAATTTGATCGATATCTTGAATATAACCTGTTGTGATTGTTGGCACATGAACCGTATTTCTCACTGCGTCTGAAAATGGCGTTTGCCACATTCTTCCTGTTTGAGGTTTTTGTCCGGCAACTGTATTTCCTGTCGAAACATTAATAATATCGGCGCCAGCGTTTTTGAAAGCCGTTGCAATGGTGATCACATCTTGTTCAGAAATTCCGTTTTGCGCCCAATCGGATGCTGAAATTCGAACCGACATTGGTTTTTCTTTTGGGAAAGCACTTCGCATTTCAGTAAAAACTCGTAAAGGAAATTTTAATCGGTTTTCAATGTTTCCGCCGAAATCGTCAGTTCTTATATTTGTTAATGGCGATAAGAAAGAAGCTAATAAAAATCCGTGATGTGCCTGTAATTCAATCATATCAAAATTAGCAGCATCAGCATTTTTAGTTGCTTGCACGAATTGAGAAGTCACCAAATCCATATCGGTAATTGACATTTCTTTCGGTGTTTTTGAATTTTCATTAAACGGAATCGCAGAAGCCGAAAGTAAATCCCAACTTGCACCATTAAATGAATCTTCCCAAGGTTTTTTCGTTGCTCCTTTTCGACCAGAATGTCCTAATTGAATTCCGATTTTGGTTTGTGTATAGTTATGAATGAAATCGTTAATTCGTTTCCATTCTGTAATTTGAGTTGAGTTATAAATTCCAGCACAACCTTCTGTAATTCTACCTGTTTCAGAAACCGCTGTCATTTCGGTTAAAATTAAACCTAAACCACCAACGGCTCTCGACGTATAATGTTGAAAATGCCAATCGTTGACCAATCCGTTTTCGGCAGAATATTGTCCCATTGGCGACATGACGATTCGGTTTTGGAGTTGTAAGTTACGAAGTTGGAATGGTGTGAAAGCAGCAGGCACTTCGACAAGCTCAGTGTGACAATTATCGTTAAACTCTTTTAAAACTTTATCTGTAAATGATTTATCGCGTAAGCGTAAGTTTTCAAAAGTGACTTTTTTAGCGCGTGTCATACATCCGAAAGCAAATTGATAAAACGGATGTTGGTTGTGGCGATTCATGTTTTCGAACCAATCTAATGACACTAATGCCGCATATTGAATCATTTCAACTGTATTTCGTCTCGACTTATCATACTGTTGAAAAGCAGCATGTACATCGTTTGGATTGGCGATTACTGCGTCTGATAAACCAATTGCAGAATCCATCGCTAATTTCGTTCCCGAACCAATAGAATAATGCGCCGTAGCTTTTGCATCACCTAATAAAACGATATTTTTATGATACCAATTTTCGTTGGTTACATGCGGGAATTGGCGCCAATGTGATTTATTTGAAATTAGTGAATGACCATCTAATTCTTCTGCAAAAATAGCTTCAATTTTAGCAATCGTATCTTCTTCATTT
Source organism: uncultured Flavobacteriia bacterium (assembly GCA_946482495.1). The sequence goes on along the minus strand of CAMLRV010000017.1, from coordinate 15,082 downwards.
GTGACTTCAAAACCATGCTTTTGCCACGTTTCATCTGAACATTCGAAAATCCACGTACTCATTCCTTCTTGGTATTGGTAAGAGTGCGCAACGATTAAACCATGTTCTGTATTTCTGAAAAAGTAGGTAAAAGCATCTAAAGGTTTTGTAGAACCTAACCAAACGAAACGGTTTTTCTTCATTTCGATTTTGGTACCGAATTCCTTTTCATATTGCGTACGAATCACACTTCCAATTCCGTCAGCCGCTAAAATAATATCCGAATCTCCGAATTGTTCTAAATCGTCTACATTTTGTTCAAAGTGAAGATTTACACCTTCTTCTTGACATCTTTGGTGTAATAATTTTAGCAATGTTTTACGAGAACAACCACAAAAACCATTTCCAGCGACACTTACTTCTTCACCATCACGAGCCACAATTATATCGTCCCAATACGCAAATTCACTACGAATTAATTCATACGATTGCATATCGCGTTTTAAGAATTCGCCCAAGGTTTCATCTGAAAACACTACGCCAAATCCGAAGCTATCATCTGGTTTGTTACGCTCATACACATCGATTTGACAATGTGGCATGGCTTTTTTAGTTAATATTGAGAAATAAAGTCCGCCTGGACCACCACCAATTACTGTAATTTTCATGCTTTTCAATTGATAATTAACAATGGAAAATTGATAATTATACTTTTTAAATTATTTATTTTTTCATAAAATCAAATGCCCCTTTACGCAAATTGATATTGTATTCTAAATAGGCTTTTAAGCACGCTAAAAAGTTCGACCATCCGAAAGAATTTCCAGAAAGCCATTTTAAACCCGCTTCGTTATTTTCCATACTTTTTTCTGAAATTGAAACTAAAGTGGAATTGTTCTCTTTTTCTGAAAGGGTAATTTCGACTAGTAAATCTTGTCCAGAACTCTCCCAATAAAAAGAAATGTATTTGTTTTTTTCAACTTTCTCCACTTTAACTGGATATTCAGAATCGAATTCAGGAAACTTCCAAAATAGGGTTTTTCCTGTTTCCATAACTCCATTACTTTGAGAAATGAAATAATTAGTCATTTTTTCAGGAATGATAATCGCATCAAAAACTACATTGATTGGTTTTTGAATTTGCAATGCGCAATGTATTTCTAACTTATCCATATTTTTTATCTTTTAATTGAGAAGATTTCACCAAGTTTGGAATAATTGGAACCTGCTAAACGCGCTACAGGTTTATAAGTATCTAAATTGATTCTATGGTTTTCAAGTAAAATAGAATCGTCAATATGCATGGTAATTATTTTTCCGATGATAATGCAAGCGCCTCCATTTTGATGGTTTTCAATAAAATAATGGTGCACCATTTCGCATTCAAAATGTACTAAACTCTCCTTCACACGTTTTGGTTTGATGAAAACCGAATCAATTGGAGTTACACTTGCCAATTCGAATTCATCCACATCAGATGTAACAGATTGAGAAGTTGTATTCATTTTTTCTACCACATCTTCCGTGACTAAATTGACTACAAATTGATTATTCGTTAAAATATTATTTAGAGTGTCTTTGTTTTTATTTCCTGTTCGAACAGTAGAAAACATAACGTGCGGTGGATCTTCACTTACCACGTTAAAGAAAGAAAAAGGCGCTAAATTATTAGTTCCGTTATTGTCAACGGTAGACACCCAACCAATGGGACGTGGAATAACAGTTCCAGTTAATAATTTATATAAAGCCGAAGATTCGGTATTTTGAATATCGAATTGCATTTTTGAGTTTTTAATATCCTCAAAAATAAGGTAAAAAAAGTAAAAACTATATTTTTTTACGCTTTAAATTATATGCTTTTTTAAAGAATTTGTGTGAAATTTATACTACTTAATAATCCACATCAACATATTTTTATTAGCTTGAAGTAAGACATCTATTTCTTTCATACTTTCGTTAGAAACCGCAGGACAACCCCAACCCTCAGGAGTACCATTTGGATAGACTTCTTCAGAAGGAATTTCTTCCCAAGAATGCAAAACAATTGCACGTTTTACAGCATTTGAATTAGTTTTATCTTTACCAATTAACAAGTAATTGACTTTAATTCCCCATTGACTAACACCTCGTGAACTGATTTGATATTTCCCGACAGAAGAACAGTGCGAATCGGGCTCATTGGATATTGGCGCATCCTCTTTACTTGATGTCCAACTCCACATGTGATCACCACACCCGTGACTGACCATGTATGCTTTTGCGATGGTATCTTTTTTGAAATCATAAACAAAAAATCTTTTTAAACCTGAATGTAAACCTAAATCGATTAGGATGAATTTAGTTTGATTCAAATTGTTGTTTTTGATATATGTTTTCGCTTCTTTGAAGTAAGAAGTATAGTCTTTGGTCTTCAATTCTGACTTTTCCGAATCGATACGTGCTAACTTCTCACTTGGGGTTTCATTTTTACAAGAAATAAACAATATAACTAGTAGAATTGTTTTCAATAATTGCATTGGGTTTTTATTTAATAACGAGGAATGCTATCCATTTATTGTAGCTACTTAAAATAAAAAATCCCGATTCACATCGGGATTTTTTATTTTTATTTTAATGTTTTCTTAATTTCTACTTCGTGGAAACTTTCAATGATATCGTATTCTTTAATATCGTTATATCCTTTAATTTGCATACCACAATCGTATCCTTTAGAAACTTCTTTTACATCATCTTTAAAACGTCTAAGCGCTACAAGTTCACCCGTGAAGATAACTACACCTTCTCTAATTAAACGGATTCTATTGTTACGGATAATTTTACCATCTGTAACCATACAACCTGCGATTGTACCCACTTTAGAAACTTTGAATAATTCTCTAATTTCTGCAGTACCAGTAATTTCTTCTTTCAATTCTGGAGAAAGCATTCCTTCCATAGCATCTTTTAAATCGTCGATAGCAGCGTAAATAATTGAATAGTTACGGATATCGATTTCTTCTTTTTCAGCTAAGGCTTTTGCATTTCCAGCAGGACGAACGTTGAATCCGATAATAATCGCATCAGAAGCAGAAGCTAATAATACGTCAGATTCTGTAATCGCTCCAACTCCTTTATGAATAATATTAATTTGAATTTCTTCCGTTGATAATTTAGAGAACGAATCTGATAAAGCTTCAACCGAACCATCCACGTCTCCTTTAAGGATAATGTTCAGTTCTTTAAACTGTCCTAAAGCGATACGACGACCGATTTCAGAAAGTGTAATATGTTTTTGCGTACGAACAGATTGCTCACGTTGTAATTGTGCACGTTTTGCGGCAATTTGTTTAGCTTCTCTTTCGTCTTCGTAAACGTTAAATTTATCTCCAGCAGTTGGTGCACCGTCTAAACCTAATACAGATACAGGTGTTGATGGACCAGCTACTTTTACGTTGTTTCCTCTTTCATCAAACATGGCACGGATTTTACCATGATTTTTTCCAGCTAACATGTAGTCCCCAATTTTTAAAGTTCCAGCTTGTACCAAAATAGTAGATACATAACCACGACCTTTATCTAATTGTGCTTCAACAACTGTTCCTTGAGCTGGTTTATTTGGATTTGCTTTTAGTTCTAAAACTTCAGCTTCTAACAATACTTTTTCTAATAATTCTGGAACTCCTTGTCCGAATTTTGCAGAAATATCGTGCGATTGGTATTTTCCACCCCAATCTTCAACAAGTAAATTCATACCTGCTAATTGTTCTTTAATTTTTTCTGGATTCGCGTTTGGTTTATCCACTTTATTGATAGCGAAAATCATAGGAACTCCAGCCGCTTGTGCGTGAGAAATTGCTTCTTTGGTTTGAGGCATGATGTCGTCATCGGCCGCTACCACAATAATAGCAATATCGGTAACTTGAGCACCACGAGCACGCATCGCTGTAAAGGCTTCGTGACCTGGTGTATCTAAGAAAGCGATTTTTTGACCACCATCTAAAGTTACTCCGTAAGCTCCAATATGTTGTGTAATTCCTCCTGATTCACCCGCAATAACGTTTGCTTTACGAATATAATCTAGTAAAGACGTTTTACCGTGGTCTACGTGACCCATTACTGTAACAATTGGTGCTCTTGTTTCTAAATCTTCTTCTTTATCTTCAACAACTACAGTATTTTCTTCAATATCTGTTGTGATAAATTGCATTTCATAACCAAATTCATCTGCTACAATTGTTAATGTTTCAGCATCTAAACGTTGGTTCATGGTAACCATAATTCCAAGAGACATACACGTTCCGATAACTTTTGTAATTGGCACATCCATCATCGTAGCAATTTCACCAACCGTAACGAATTCAGTTACTTTAAGGATTTTGCTTTCTAAATCTTGTAGTGATTGCTCGTCTTCTGTACGTTGACGGTGCGAATCTCTTTTGTCTCTTCTATATTTTGCGGCTTTAGATTTATTACCTTTTCCTTGTAATCTTTCTAAAGTTTCTTTAATTTGATTTTTAACTTCTTCTTCCGTTGGCTCAACTTTTACAATTGGCGCTGATTTGAAACCTGGTTTTTTGAAATCTCTTCCGCCTTGTCCACCTTGGAATGGTTTTTTGAAACCACCTCCTTGACCTGGAGCACCGCCTTGAGCATTTCCACCTGGAGTTCCTGCATTTGGAGTTCCTGGCTTTACAATTCGCTTACGTTTGTTTGCACCAGCACCTGGAGCACCTGGAGCACCTGACTTGTTAGCACCGGCACCTGGAACACCTGGTTTAGTATCTTTTTTGAAGTCTTCTTTCTTTTTCTTAGGCTTATTAAATTGAGATAAATCAATCGTTTGACCCGTAAAAGTAGCTCCTGAAAGCTTTGTATATTGTGTATCTAACTTCACTTCAATTGGAGTTCCGTCAGCATTAAATTCTTGTGGTTGAATAGAAGATTCTTCCGTTTTAGCAGCAGGAGTTTCTTTTGTTTTTTCAGAAGATTTTTTCTCAGTTTCAGCAGGTTTGTCTGAAGTTTTTTCTGCAACTACTGGTTTTTCTTCTTTTTCAACAACTTTATTTTCTTGAGCAACAACTGGTTTTTCAACCTTAGGTTCTTCTTGTTTTTTAGGGTTTAAATCGATTTTCCCTAAAGTAACAGGAGCCGTTACAACAGCTTTCGCTTTAATAACTTCTTGTCTTTGTCTTTCTTCTTCAGCAAGACGTTTTACTTCAAGTTCTTTTTCGATTTCACGTTTTAATGCTTCTTTTTCTTTTTTCTTTTCTTCACCTACTTCTTTCGAAGCGGCTTTGTTTCCTTTATCGGCCGAAAAAATATCGCACAAGACGTCGAACTCCACTTGAGAAACTTTTGCATTGGGACTGTGCTCAATGGTGTGACCCTTTTCTTTTAAGGTGTCAACAGCTCTATCAAGTGAAATGTTGAATTCTTTTAAAACTTTACTTATTCGTATTACTCTTTCTTCAGACATATTTGTATTTTGCTTAATTTCTGGGTTGTTGCGCTGCTGTTATTATGATTTGAACTAGCTATCTAATTCTTGTTTTAAAATATTGATTACATCTAGAATTGTTTCTTCTTCTAAATCTGTTCTTCTTACTAAATCGGCAACATCTTGATCTACGATACTTCTTGCAGTATCTAAACCGATTTTTTCAAATTCTTCGATGATCCATTCTTCGATTTCATCGTTAAATTCTCTTAATTCAACATCATCTTCTTCTTGAACCACACCTTCACGGATTACATCTAATTCGTAACCAGTTAATTGACTCGCTAATTTAATGTTTTGTCCGTTTCTACCGATGGCTTTAGAAACTTCTTCAATTTTTAAGAAAACTTCTGCTTTTTTATTTTCTTCGTCAATTTTCACAGTAGAAACTTTAGCAGGACTTAAAGCTCTAGTGATAAATAATTGTGTATTTTGAGTATAGTTAATTACGTCGATATTTTCGTTTCCTAATTCACGAACAATTCCGTGAATACGAGAACCTTTCATACCTACACACGCTCCAACTGGATCAATTCTATCATCGTAAGAATCAACAGCAACTTTTGCTTTTTCACCAGGGATACGCACTACTTTTTTAATTGTAATTAATCCATCAAAAACTTCAGGAATTTCTTGTTCGAATAATTTCTCTAAGAAACTTGGCGCTGTTCTTGACATGATAATTTGAGGTTTATTACCTTTAAGTTCTACACTTTCGATAATTCCTCTTACGTTTTCTCCTTTTTTGAAGAAGTCGTTTGGAATTTGTTTTTCTTTAGGTAAAATAATTTCATTACCATCATCATCCATTAAAACCACCATTTTAGGTCTAACATGATGCACTTCTGCTGTATAAATATCACCAATTAAATCTTTAAATTGCTTATAAAGATTTGTATTATCATGCTCATGAATTTTAGAAATTAAGTTTTGACGTAAAGCCAAAATAGCTCTTCTCCCCAAATCAATTAATTTCACCTCTTCAGAAACATCTTCACCTACTTCAAAATCTGGCTCAATCTTTCTCGCTTCAGTTAACGAAATTTCAGAATTTTCATCTTCAACTTCATCATCTGCTACAACCACACGGTTTCTCCAAATCTCCATATCTCCTTTATCAGGATTTATGATTATATCGAAATTGTCATCTGAACCATATTTCTTTTTTAACGCATTTCTAAACACATCTTCCAAAATTGCCATTAAGGTAACTCTGTCAATTAGTTTGTCGTCTTTAAATTCTGAAAATGAATCTATTAATGCAATATTCTCCATGATATGCTTTATTGTTTTAAAATGATATTATTATTACTGCTTCTTTTATATCTGTGTAAGAAATCTTCAAAGTTTTTTCAACAGTTACTTTCCCTTTTCCAACTTCTTTAGGTTCTCTAGCACTCCAAGTTAATGTAGCACTTTCCTCATCTGCATCAGTTAAAGTAGCTTCAATATCTCCTTGAGATACTGTTTTCACTTTTAATTTTCTGCCTATATTTTTTTTATACTGTCTTACTAATTTTAACGGAGAAGACAATCCTGCTGAAGCTACTTCAATAGAAAATTCTACTTCTTCACCTTCTAATCCATTGTCTAAAAACCTGTTAATATCAATACAATCTTGTAAATTAACCCCTGAATCTCCATCTAAAACAACAGAAATCTTATTTGTTTCCGAAAAACTTAAATCAATCAAAAACAATTCTGGCTTTTCTTCCAACGCCTTGCTAAGCAAGTCTTTTACCTTTTCTTTAAATGTCATCTTTATAAAAAGAGGCACGCAATGCGTGCCTCATTATTTGGTTCATTACGAAATAACTGCGCAAATATACAACATTTTTTTTGAAAATCACAAATATTTCATTTTTGAAAAAAAGTTGAACTATTCAAAAATAATTTTGTAATTTTATATTTGTTAACAAACCTTACTTAAACTTTTAAACAGATGAAAACAATTTTAGTACCTACCGACTTTTCTAAACATGCTGAAAACGCTCTTAAAGTAGCCGCACAAATTGCCAAAAAAAATGATGGCGAAATCATATTACTACACATGTTAGAATTATCTACTTCTGGAAACGATGCTCTTCATACTTCACACGACATCCCGGAATTAATGTTTTTTAAAAATAGCGCATTAGAAAAATTAGAAGAATTAGAAAACGCAAGTTTTTTAGGTGATATTAAAGTTTCAAGTCTGGTACAATTTAACAAGGCTTTCGATGGAATTATGGATAACGCTAAAAAACACAATGTGGATTTAGTAGTTATGGGTTCACATGGAGCTAGTGGTTTTCATGAAATGTTTGTAGGTTCAAATGCTGAAAAAGTAGCTAGAAATTCTGAAATTCCAGTTTTAGTTATTAAAAAAGAAGAAGAGAATTTCAAAGTAGAAACCATTACGTTTGCTTCAGATTTCTCTAAAGAAATTAAAAAACCATTTGAAAAAGTTGTGAATTTTGCCAAAAGCTTTGGTTCGCACATTAATTTACTACATGTAATTACACCAAATAACTTTAGTACAACTAGAGCTGCTGAAGAAAAAGTGAAAAGTTTTATTGAAGAATTTAATTTTTCAGATTACTCTACACATATTTACAATGACATTAATGTAGAAAAAGGAATTTTACATTTTGCTAAAGATTCAAATACTGATATTATTGGCGTTTGTACACATGGAAGAAAAGGATTATCTCATTTCTTAAATGGAAGTATTTCTGAAGATTTAGTAAATCATGCCAAAAGACCAGTTGTTGCTTTTAAAATATAAGCACAACCGAATAAATAAAAAACCCGTCAAGTTTTAAAAAACGAGACGGGTTTTTTATTACAATTAACTTATTAATTTTGAGAAAATTGCATAAAAAAATCCCACTTGAATCAAGCGGGATTTTCTGTTGGTCCACAAGGACTCGAACCTTGAATGACGGTACCAAAAACCGGAGTGTTACCATTACACCATGGACCAATTGTTTTGCAATTGCGAGTGCAAATGTAATACATATTTTATTTTCTGCAAATATTTCTACGAAAATTTTTAAGAAAAATTTAATTGGTAAATTCTTCAAGAAATAGTTTCTTTGTAATCTAAATTAATTTAGCATAAATATGACTTCATTTAATTACAGCAAATGGAATACCTACATAGGTTGGTTTGCTTTTATTATTGCATTAATCACTTATACTTTAACTGTTGAGCCAACCATGAGTTTTTGGGACTGTGGTGAATACATTGCAACAGCAGCCAAACTAGAAGTTGGTCACCCGCCAGGGGCACCATTATTCCAAATGATTGGCGCGTTTTTTGCCATGTTTGCCGCAGACAATACGCAAATCGCATTGATGATTAATATGATGTCTGTTTTTTCTAGTGCATTTACGATTTTGTTTATGTATTGGTCGCTAACAAAAATCATGAAAAAAGTAGTAAATGCCACTGCAGAATGGAATGATGAAACATCAAAAATTACTTTAGGCGCTTCATTAGTTGCTGCATTATCGTATACTTTTACAGATAGTTTTTGGTTTAATGCCGTAGAAGCGGAAGTATATTCAATGGCTTCTTTATTTATTGCGATCTTATTTTGGCTGGGATTAAAGTGGGAAGAAGACATGGATAACGAAAGAGGAAACAAATGGTTAATTCTAATATCATTAGTTATTGGGCTTTCATTCGGTGTTCACTTTATGGCTTTATTAGCATTACCATCAATTGGAATGCTATATTACTTTAAAAAGCAACAAAACATTACTGTTAAAAATTTCATTATTGCTAACGTGGTAATCTTAGCAATTTTAATGTTTATTTTTAAATTCTTACTTCCTTATACTTTATCATTTTTCGCAAAAACAGAAATTTTCGCTGTAAATTCACTTGGATTACCGTTTAATTCAGGTACAATTATTGCATTTTTATTGATTGTTGGAGGTTTCTATTACGGATTATCATACACTAAGAAAAAAGGTAAAGCCATGGCAAACACTTTATTACTATGTGTATTATTCATATTAGTTGGTTTTTCAACTTGGATCATGTTACCAGTTAGAGCGAATTCTAACATTAACATTAACGAAAACAAACCAAGTGATGCTGCCGAAGTTTTAGCCTACTATAACAGAGAGCAATATGGAGAAACTAAATTATTTTACGGCCCACAATTTTCAAACATGTATGCTGGTGCTGATGAAGAAAATCCGTATTCTGACGACAAACCAAACTACGAAAGAGACGATAAAACTGGTAAATACGTAATTACTAATAATTTCAAAAACGCCAATCATAATCCGAATTCAAAACATAATACTTTTTTACCAAGACTTTGGAGCGAAGAACATGCTAAAAACTACATGACTTTCACCAAACCTTTGGAGTTTAGTATTAATCCAGATGCGTTTTATGACGAAGAAACTGGAGAGACTAATGAAGAAAAAATGGGTCAATTCACTGAAATTGTGGCTGATTTTAGAAGTCAATTTGCTTCAGGAGCCTTAGGTTTAGATGAATACGAAGATTTCTTAAAAACATATGGCGAACTTTTAACAATTGAAAAACCATCTTTTTCAGACAACATGAAATTTATGTTTGAATATCAATTTGGCTATATGTATTTCCGATATTTAATGTGGAATTTTGTTGGAAGACAAAATGACATTCAAGGAAATTATGAAAGTTTAGAAGGAAACTGGTTAAGCGGAATTGGATTTATTGACAATTTGCATTTAGATAATCAGAAAGATTTAACTACTGACATGAAAAACAACAAAGGTAGAAACACTTATTTCTTCTTACCTTTCATTTTAGCAGTAATCGGAATGGTTTATCATGCTAAAAAAGAATGGAAATCGTTTTATGTTTTACTATTGCTATTCTTATTTACAGGTTTAGTTTTAAAGGTTTACCTAAATGAAAGGCCTTTCGAACCAAGAGAAAGAGATTATGCTTTAGTTGGTTCATTCTATATTTTTGCGATGTGGATTGGCGTAGGAATTTATGCTATTTATCAATACATTTTAAAATATGTGAATCCGAAAGTAGCTCTACCAGCGGTTTTAGCTACAACTTTATTAGCTTCACCAGTTGTGTTAGCTTCTCAAAACTGGGATGACCACGATAGAAGCGGCAAACATACTGCTGTTGATATGGCAAGAGCTTATTTAGATTCATGTGAACCAAACGCTATTTTATTTACGATTGGTGATAATGACACATTCCCAATGTGGTATTTACAAGAAATTGAAGGCTATAGAACTGATATTAGAATTGTAAACACAAGTTTATTGGCCACAGATTGGTATATTGATGAAATGAAAGTGAAATCGAATAAATCTGATGCATTACCAATTTCATTTACACATGATCAATATGTAGGAGATAAAAGAAATTATTGCTTATTTGACGAAAGAACAACTGACACGTTAGATTTAGGTTTAACAATCGATTTCTTAAAAGATGATCGTTCAAAAAGAGAGATGAAAAACGGACAATTTGTACATTTTTATCCGAGTCAAAACTTAAAAATTAAAGTAGACAAGCAAAATATCATCAAAAACAAAGTAGTTTCTCCAAAGTATTATGATTCTATCGTACCACAAATCAATTTAACTTTAAAAGGTGGCGCGTTATACAAAAACAGAATGTTGATGTTAGATATTTTCAACGAAAACAACTGGAAAAGACCAATTTACTTTTCTCCAGGAAGTTTTGGTGCGGACGATTACATTTGGATGAAAGAATACCTTCAATTAGATGGTATGGTTTATAAATTAGTTCCTATTAGAACAAAAATTAGTGAAAGTAACAGATATGATATGGGATATATCGATACAGATAAATCATACAATATCATTAACAAATGGACTTGGGGTAATGCCGGAAGTGATAAAATTTATCACGATCCTGAAACGCGTAAAAATGCCTTGTCGTATAGAAACAACATTTCTCGTTTAATGACTGCATTAATAGAAGAAAAGAAATTTGATAAAGCAGAAAAAGTAATTCAAATTGCTATGAAAAATATGCCAATTGATTACTATGAATATTACACTACTGTAGAGCCATTCGCTGAAGGGTATTATAAAATTGGCAAGAAAGAAGAAGCTAGAAAAATCTTGAATCAATTAATTAAAAAATACCAAGAAAAAATTGCTTTCTTTAATTCGCAATCTGGAAAACAAAAAGCGTTTTACAAGATGGAAATTTACAGAGAAATTGAAATTTATCGCTCGTTATTATTATTAGCTCAAGAAAATGGAGATTTAGAATTTTACAACACGCAACGTGTTAAATTCAACAACTTCAACAACATGATGGGCGAATATAAAAGAGAAGCAGAATAACAAACAAAAGCCATTCCTTTGAGTGGCTTTTTTTTATATGACAAAAATACCAAAATTTATAAAGCTCCTTTTTTTCAATCAGATTTGGGATATCCCGAATACTGACAACACAATATATCTTACTTTTGACGATGGACCCACGCCAGAAATCACTGAAAAAGTGTTAGAAATTTTAGAAAAACATCAAATTAAAGCTACATTTTTTTGCATTGGGGATAATGTGAGAAAACATCCCGAAATCGTACAGAAAATAATTTCTAAAGGGAATTCTGTTGGGAATCATACCTATAGTCATTTGAAAGGCTGGAAAACGTCTACCAAAAACTACATTAGTAATACAGAAGCTTGCGAAATCAAACTACATTCTCTTTTTAAAATAGTCAATTCCAAACTATTTCGTCCACCTTACGGAAAAATTTCAGTTTGGCAATCTTACAAACTAAGAAAATTGGGGTATAAAATAATTATGTGGGATGTATTGAGTAAAGATTATGACGCAAATCTTTCACCAGAAACCTGTTATAAAAATGTAGTAAATAATGTTACTTCTGGAAGCATTATTGTTTTTCACGACAGTGTGAAAGCACAAAAAAACCTACTCCATAGTTTAGATAAAACTATCGAAACATTAAAAAGTAAAGGATTTAACTTTGAAAAAATCGCCTAAGCTTGTTCTTGAATAAGAGTAATTAAAGTATTCGCATCAAATTCACCACTTTGTCTCCAAACCATTTGCCCATCTTTATAAATCATAAAAGTTGGCAAACCTTTAATACGCAGTGCTTCTGCTAATTCTTTATTCTTATCTACATCAATTTTAATCACTTTTGCTTTATCACCTAAAGCAGCAGCAACGTGACGAATTGTTTCATTCATAGTAATAGATTGCTCGTGCCATTCTGTAAAAAAATCAATTAATACAGGTACTTGTGCATCTATAAGTTCTCCAAATTTCGACATAGACCGAAGTGTTTATTAAACAAATGTAAATATTTTTTTAATATGTCAAACAAATATGCACACTTTTTCAGTGATTACGCTATATTTTTAGATTTTTTTAACTCAATTACGGTAATTTCTGGCATAATTCCGACACGACCAGGATAGGCATGAAAACCAAAACCACGATTTACATAAATATATTTGCCTGCATTTTCATACAATCCTGCCCATTGTTTGTATACATATTGTACCGGGCTCCATTTAAACCAGCCTGGAATTTCAATTCCAAATTGTAAACCATGTGTATGTCCAGATAATGTCAAATGATAATGATTTTCATCATGTTGCACTACTTCATCCCAATGACTTGGATCGTGACTCATTAAAATTTTGAAATCTTCTTTTTTTACATCCGTAGTCGCTTTTTTCAAATCACCTTTCTTACCAAATTTTCTTCCCCAATTTTCAACCCCAACTAAAACAATTTCGCTTTCGCCTTTTTTGATTTTTACGTTTTCGTTTAGCATTAGTTTGAAATCAATTTTTTGGTGAATAGCTTTTACGTTTTCAAAATTTTGTTTTTCTTCTTTATCAGAATCCCATTCAAAATACGTTCCATAATCATGATTACCTAAAATCGAATATTTTCCTAATTTCGGCTGATACAATCCTTTAAAGGTATCAATCCACGGGTCCATTTCTTTAGCATGTGTATTTACAATGTCGCCCGTAAACAATAACAAATCCGAGTTTTGCTGGTTAATTAAATCTACTGCATATTTGATTTTATCAGTATCTTCATCAAAACTTCCACTGTGAATATCTGAAATTTGTGTGATTGTAGTGCCATCAAAATCATCTGGCAAATCATCAAAAAATAATTGTTGCTTAATGACTCTAAAATTATACTTCCCAATGGTCATTCCATATAACAAAGAACCAAATGGAATCGCAGCAATTCCCAAGGCAATCTGACTTACAAATCGTCTTCTCGGATTAAAAAATTGTTCTCTGTCGTTATCTACAAAACTCATAATACAAGCTTCAACCAAACGAGTCACATCTTCAATAAATAACACAAAAAATATTAAAATCTTCGGCAAATAAGTAATTAACGTTAATCCGATAACAAATAAAGTAGTTTTGGTTTGCCCTTTGCCTCTATCGAAATTCATAAAAGAATACACGATAAAAAGCATAGTAATAATGGATAATGCCAGATAGATTCCCAAAACCCATTTGTTTTTGGTAATAGTTTTAATTGCTTGAAATGAATAGAATTCAACAATTAACAATATAATTAGTGGTATTAATCCTTTCATATTTGTGAAATTTTATGCAAAGTAACTAACTCCTTGATAATAAACATGAATATTAAATGAAATTTAACAAACAATTTTTAACTAAAGAATCGTATTTTTACAATCCAATAAATAAAAAATCATTTATGTCTTTTAGACGCTTACGCACTTATATTTCGTGGTTACTATGCCTTTATCAAAAATCCGAGAATTAACTCGAAAGGCATGGACACTTCTGCTATTATTGGATTTATGAATTCTTTAATGGATGTGATTAAACGCGAAAAACCAGATCATTTAGCTGTTGCTTTTGATAAAGGCGGAAGTACGATTCGTTTAGAAATGTTTGATCAATATAAAGCTAATCGTGACGCCACTCCAGAAGCGATTAAAATTGCAGTTCCTTATATTCAAGAATTTTTACGTGCCATGCACATTCCGATTATTGAAGTAGCAGGTTTCGAAGCGGATGATTTAATTGGAACTATTGCGAAACAAGCAGAAAAAGAAAATTACCAAGTCTTTATGGTAACGCCTGATAAAGATTTTGGACAATTAGTTTCCGAAAATATTTTTATGTATCGACCAGCACGTTTGGGTAACGATATTGAAATTTGGGGAATTCCAGAAGTTCAAGCGAAATTTGAAGTGGAACATCCATTACAAGTAATCGACTTTTTAGGAATGATGGGTGATGCTGTAGATAATATTCCAGGTTTACCAGGTGTAGGAGAAAAAACAGCAAAAAAATTATTAGCCGAATTTGGCTCGATGGAAAATCTTTTAGACAATACCGATAAACTAAAAGGTGCCTTAAAAGATAAAATTGAAGCAAACAAAGAACAAGGAATTTTATCTAAAAAATTGGCTACGATTTTATTGGATTGTCCGGTAACTTTTGATGAAAAAGATTACGAATTGTCGACTCCAGATATTGAAAAAACAGATGCGTTGTTTATGGAATTAGAATTCCGACAAATGAAGGCGCAATTTGATAAATTATACAATCCGAATGCTACAGTTGACGAAACTTCTTCAGAAAAAACAGCAA